>NZ_JBSGIW010000006.1:0-143913 GCF_053605265.1 Streptomyces sp. NPDC003943
GGGTGGTGTCACGCGGTTCGTCGTGGACCGGGCAGGCCGCGCGGCTCGTCCGCCGGGCCCGCGGCCGCGGCGGCGGCGAAGGTGCCGCGCCGGTCGGTCACCACGAGCCTTTCCTCGCGCAGGAGTTGGAGCGCGCTGCGGACGGTCTGCCGGTTGACGTGGAAGCGGAGCGCGAGATGGCGCTCGGCCGGCAGCCGGCTGCCGGGGGGAATGCGGCGGTGGGTCAGGTCGTCGCGGAGTGCGGCGGCGACCCGGAGGTAGAGCGGAAGCTCCGCCCTCGGCCCCTGCTCGGGAACGGGCTCGGCCATGTCTCGGACCCTCTCTGTCGTGCTGGGTTCAACCGTGCTCGGTTCAACCATTGCTCGGTGTGACCAATCGAGCCGTGTGGGTGATCAATTCCTATCATTGGTCTAAACCATTCCGGAAGTCCCGTCGGCGAGAGTGGCCGAAACGAGCGGCGCGCCTTGTAATGGATCGCACCAGCAACAGCGGCGACAGCGGCGTTCGGCGCAGCGGCCGTGGCGGTGTGAGGAGGCGGTGAGGCCGGATGACGACACCGTCCGAACGGGCCGAACGGGGCAAGGCCGCCCGTAAGCGTGTTCCCCGGTCCTCGCACGGGCGCTGGATACCCTCGTCGCAGCGTCCCGACCCGATAGCCCTCCTGGAGCGGGAGGCCGTCGACCGGCTGCCCGATCTCGCCCCCATCCGCTACGGCCGGATGGCCGCCTCACCCTTCGCCTTCCTGCGCGGCGCCGCCGCCGTCATGGCCGCCGACCTCGGCGCCACCCGCAGCACCGGACTCACCGTGCAACTCTGCGGCGACGCCCATCTGCTCAACTTCGGCGTCTACGCCTCACCCGAACGGACGCTCCTCTTCGACGTGAACGACTTCGACGAGACGCTGCCCGGGCCCTTCGAGTGGGACGTCAAACGACTCGCCGCCTCCGTCGTCGTCGCCGCCCTCCAGAACGGCTCCGCCAAGCCCAAGGCCCACCGCGCCGCCCTCGTCGCCACCGAGTCGTACCGCACGACCATGCGGCGCCTCGCCGGACTCGGCGAACTCGAGGTCTGGTACGAGCGGATCGCCGCCGACGACCTGTCCTCCCTGGTCCACGGCGCCAAGCGGGCCCGCGTCGAGAGCCGGCTCGCGCGCGCCCGCCGCCGCACCAGCCTCCAGGCCCTCGGCAGGCTCACCGAGAAGGACGCGTCCGGCCGGCACATCGTGGACGACCCGCCGCTCCTCGAACGGGTCACCGACGTCGACCGGATCACCATCGGAAAGATCTTCAGCGACTACCGCAGCTCCCTCGCCGAGGAGCGCCGGGTGCTCCTCGACCGCTACCGCTTCGTCGACGCCGCCCGCAAGGTCGTCGGCGTCGGAAGCGTCGGCACCCGCTGCTTCATCCTGCTCCTGGAGGGCCGCGACGACGCCGACCCGCTCTTCCTCCAGATCAAGGAGGCCGGCCAGTCGGTCCTGGAGCAGTACCTCCAGCCGAGCGCCTTCACCCACCAGGGCCACCGGGTGGTCAGCGGCCAGCGGCTCATCCAGGCCGCCAGCGACATCTTCCTCGGCTGGATGACCGGACCCGAACAACGCCACTTCTACTGGCGCCAGTTGCGCGACATGAAGGGCTCCGCCGAGGTCGAGACCATGTCACCGGCCACCCTCCGCGACTACGCCCGCCTCTGCGGCCGCGCCCTCGCCCGCGCCCACGCCCGCTCCGGCGACCGCATCGCGATCGCCGCCTACCTCGGCACCTCCGACGTCTTCGACCGCGCCGTCGCCGACTTCGCCCTGCGCTACGCGGGCCAGAACGCCGACGACTACGCGGCGCTGAGCGCCGGCATCGCCGCCGGCGTGGTCGTGGCGGCCCCGGGCGTCTGAACCGCCGGGAGCACGGACTGCTCCGAGTGGCGCCCATGAGTGGTGGACGTCTCCTCATGACCGCAGGCTGACGAGCACAGCGCTCGCCCGGCCACGCCGTCGCGGGCTCAGCCACGCGGTGTGGTCCCCGTGGGGGCCGCCGTGGTCCACAGAGAGATCCTTACATGACGGAAGAAGGTTCCGTACGCGCGCGTGCCCGGCGCCCGTACGGTCGCAGACGCCCCTCGCGCGCCGCGCGCACCGGACTCGCTCTCGTCGCGGCCGGACTCACCCTGCTGGGCGCGGCCGGCCCGACCGCGGCAAGCCCCCCGGCGGTGGGAGCCCCACCGGGACCGGGTGACACGGCGTCACCACCCGTCCGAGGGCCCCGGCCGGGTGGTCCGGCGCGGTTCGTGCCGGCCCCGTGCCCGAAGACGCCCGATCCGGTCCCCGGGCACTGCGGATTCCTGGAGGTACCCGAGAACCGCTCCCACCACCACGACCGCGGCGGCGGCCGCACCATCCGGCTGGCGGTCGCGATCATCCCGGCCACGGCATCGAAGCCGGCCGAGGAGCCGGTGGTGTTCATGGAGGGCGGCCCCGGCGGCGACGCCTTCGACAGCATCCCCTTCCTCATCGCCTCCGGGGTGAACCGGAACAACGACCTGATCGTCATGGCGCAGCGCGGCGGGCTCTACTCGCAGCCGAACCTCGCCTGCCCGGAGCTCGACCACTTCAGTGTGAAGGCCGTGGGACTGCGCTACGACGCCCCCTCGACCGGGCGGCTCCTGGTCCGCGCGGCCAAGAAGTGCCGACAGCGGCTGACGGCCGCCGGAGTCGACCTCAGCGCCTACAACACCACCGAGAACGCCGCGGACTTCGCCGCCCTGCGCACGGCCCTCGGCATCGACCGGTGGAACGTCTACGGGTACTCGTACGGCACCAACCTGGCCCTCACCTATCTGCGCCGCCACCCCGAGGGGATCCGCTCGGTGGCGATCGACTCGATCGCACCGCCCCAGGTCGTGAACCTGCCGTGGACCTGGGACAGCGCCGGGGAGGGGATCAGCGAGATCTTCGCGGCGTGCGAGGCCCAGCCCGCCTGCAAGAGCCGCTACCCGCACCTGAGGCGCACGCTCGACGAGCAGGTCCGCCGGCTTGAGGCGCACCCCCTGACCCTCGCGGCGGAGCCGCCGGGCGGCGGAAAGCCGGTCAAGGTCGACCTCGACGGCGGCGCGCTGATCAACATCCTCGTCGCCAACACCGTCAGGGCCGTCGACGTCCCCGCCGCACTCGACGAACTCGCCCACGGGAACCCGACCCGCTTCGCGCGCGCCCGAGCCGTCGACGTGTCGACCCGCATCGGCGCGTTCGCCCACGGCCTGACGCAGTCGGTGGCCTGCGCGGAATGGGCGCCGGGCTTCGGGGAGAACGACATCCTGAAGGCGGGCCGCCGGAACTTCCCCGGCTGGCCGGACACCGTTCTGGCCCAACCCCCGCAGCTGCCGTTCGAGCACCACGTGTGCGACGTCTGGAACGTCCCGGACCGCACCGCGATCCAGCGCGTGGCCACCTTCAGCAAGGTTCCGGCGCTCCTCCTCTCCGGCACCTTCGACGCGAAGACCGGCGCGAGCTGGGCCCGGGTCGCGGCCCGCGGCCTGCCCGGCTCCACCTCCGTACGGATCCCCGGCATCGGCCACTGGGTGGTGCCCCAGTCGCCGTGCGCGGCGAGCGTCCTCGCCTCCTTCCTCAAGCATCCGACCGCGCCCGACACCGGCTGCGTGGCAGGGCTCAAGCCCTCACCGTTCACCATCACCTGACACCGGAGACCGAATGATGTCCCTTCGACCACCTCATCACCGACGCATCGGGGGGCGCCTCCCGGCCGCGCTCGCCGGTGCCACCGCCGGCGTCCTCGCCGCCGGCCTGGTCGCCGTTCCCGCCCACGCCGAGTCCGGCCGCCCCGCGGCGCCGCTGGGCACGATCGCCGGGACGGCGGGCCACGCCCGTTTCGTACCGGGACCCTGTCCGAGGACGGCGGACCCGATCCCCGCCCTGAAGACCGCCCACTGCGGCACGCTGACCGTCCCCGAGACGCGCCACCGGCACGAAGGCCCGGACGGGTACGGCCACGAGGGCGCCGGCGGGTACGGCCACGAGGGCTCTGACGCGCACAAGGGCGGGGGACGCAGGATCACCCTCGCGGTGGCGATCATCCCGGCGGCCACGAAGAAGCACGCGGGCGACCCGATCGTGTGGCTCGCCGGCGGACCCGGCGACGACGCGGTCTCCGAGATCCCGATGGCGCTGAACGGACACCTGAACCGCGACCGGGACCTGATCTTCATGTCCCAGCGGGGCACCTACTCGGCCGACCCGCAGCTCACCTGCCCGAATGTCGACCAGTTCGCCGCGGACTCCCTCGGTCTCGTCTTCGGCGCGCCGTCCACCGGGCGTCTGCACGTCGCGGAGACGCGGAAGTGCCGCGACCGGGTGGTGAGCCGCGCGGCCGATCCCAGCGCCTACTACGGCCCCGAGAGCGCCGCCGACTACGACGACCTGCGCAAGGCGCTGGGCATCGAGAAGTGGAACGTGTTCGGCATCTCGTACGGCACCAACCTGGCCCTCCACTACATGCGTCTGCACCCGGAGGGCATCCGGTCGGTCGGCATCGACGGAGTCCTGCCGCCGGCCCTGGCCGGCGGGGCGGTGACCTGGAAGGCCGCCCGAGAGGGCTACGACGGCCTGTTCCGGGCCTGTGAGCAGCAGCCCGCCTGCAACACCCGCTATCCGCACCTCAAGGCCACGTTCGAGCGCCTCGTCGGCGAGGTCGAGGCCCATCCGGTCACCACGACCGTCACGGTCCCGGGTCAGCCGAAGCCGGTGAAGGTCGTGCTGGACGGCGGCGTCCTGGTGAACTGGCTGGCCTCCGCCACCCATGTGGCGGCCGGAGTGCCCCGCTCCATCGACGACCTGGCCCACGGCGACCCGCGGCGGATCGCCGAGCAGTGGGCGGGCGGCAAGCTCAGCCCGCAGGCCATCGGAAGGACGTCCCACGGGCTCGCCTACGGCATCTTCTGCAGGGAGTGGACGCCGTACGAGAGCGAGGCCGACGTGGTCCGGGCAGGCCGGCGCCTGTTCCCGTCCTTCCCCCGCTCGGTGCTGGTCAACGCTCCGTTCCTCACCTGGCTCCACCCGGACTGCGACGCCTGGGACGTCCCCCCGGCGGACCCCTCGATCCGGGACAGGACGTACAGCGACATCCCGACCCTCGTTCTGTCCGGCGGCTTCGACGCCCAGACCGCGCCGAGCAGCGGCGCGTACGCGGGAAGCACGCTGAGCCGGTCCACCGTCGTCACGGTGCCCTACGTCGCGCACGTGGTCTTCGCCGACTCGCAGTGCGCGCAGACGATGACCGTCTCGTTCTTCGACAGCCCGACCGCGCCGGACACCAGCTGTCTCAAGGGCCTCAAGCCGCCCACGTTCGAGATCGGGACGTAAGGGCCGGGTTCCGGCCCACCGGAGCGAGGGCGCGGCGGCGGTGTCCCCGCCGCCGCGCCCTCGCGGTGGACTCGTCCGCCTCAGCCGTTCGCGCGGCGCATCGGCGGCTCCGCCGGAGTCTCCGGCACCGGCCCGAACAGCACCGCACGGGCCACCGCCGGCGCGAACAGCCCCGTCAGCGGCGCCGTCAGGGTCAGCGCGGCGCGGAACGGCGCGCCGACCACCGGGTCGCCGGAGGCGCGCTGCTGGACCCGGGCCAGGTACCAGCCCGTCACCTTGTCGAGCGCACCGGTCCTCGTCGCGTCGCCGACCGCGCCCGGCATCTTCTTGTCGGCGCCGGCCGAGATGTCCCAGGCCTGCTGCGAGGCGTCGAGCAGCGCCTTCTGCACCCGCCGTGTCGACGGTGTGCGCTTCGGGTCCGACAGGGCCTTGCGCAGGGCGACCGCGCTGAGCGCGGCGACCGCCATGCCCTGCCCGTAGATCGGATTGAAGGAGCACAGCGCGTCACCGGTGGCGAGGAAACCGGCCGGGCGGCGGCCCGGACGGTCGTACCGGCGCCGGATGTTGGCCGTCTTGCGGAAGCCGTAGACGGGCCCGACCGGCTCGGCCTTCGCGATCCAGTCTCCCACCAGCGGGTGCGGCAGCCTGCGCGCGTACTCCTCGAACAGGGCCTCGTCCGTGGGCGGTTCGTCACCGCGCAGCCCCGAGAGCGTGACGATGTGCCGGCCACCGCCGAGCGGCACGATCACGCCGCCGTACGTCTGCGCGGGACCCGGCACGACGTAGATGCCGAGGGCGTCGGTCGCCGGGTCGGCGGGGGCCTCGTAGACCCGGCTGGAGTACGCGAGACCGGTGTCGAGCAGCTCCTCGTGGGGAGCCTCGGCGCCGATGGCGGCCAGCCAGTCCGCCGCGCGGGTCGAGCGACCGGAGGCGTCCACGACCAGGTCGGCGGCCAGCTCGCGGGTCTCCTTGCCGGCCCCGGCCCCGGCCCCCGCGCCGCGCTCGCGCAGCACCACGCCCCGTACCCGTGCGGAGTCGCCGACGAGGCCGGTGACCTCGGTGCCCTCGATCCGCTCGATCCGGGGATCGGCGAACACCCGCTTCCGCACCAGCCATTCGAGCTGGTTGCGCGGACCGGAGTAGAAGTGCGCGGTGGCCTCCGTACGGGCGAACCACTGCCCGGCCTGCCACTGCACCATGTCCTCGGGCATGCCCACCTTCGGCGCGCCGAGCGCGTGCAGCTCGGCGACGAAGCCCGGCAGCAGCTCGTCGAGGGCCCGCTGCCCGCCCTCGATCAGCACGTGCAGGTGCCGCCCCTGCGGAACGCCGGGCCGCGCGTCCGGCCCCTCGGGATAGCGGTCGCGCTCCACCACCGTGACCCGCTCGGCGTGCTCGCTCAGCACCCGCGCGGCCAGCAGCCCCGCGAGGCTCCCCCCGATGACCACGGCGTGACGTGACTTGCGTGCCCTGCGGGATCCCAACTCGTCGGCCATCCTCGCCCTTTCGCGTGGGTGGATCCACCCCCGTGGATCCGTCAGGTCTGTGACTGACCAGTATCCACGGCGGTGCGCGGCACGTCGCGGGTGCCGAGGCGCAGTTGACCGATGTGGTGGACGGCGGAAGGCGGCGGAGGTCGAGGGCCTAGGCGGGGTCCGGCGACTCACCCAGCTCGCTGATCGCCTGGGTCAGCCACTGCACCCAGAAGCGCTCCAGCTCGATCCCGCCCCGCAGCACCAGATGGCGCAGCCGGTCCGGCTCCGCCGTCCGCCGCGCGGGCGGGAAGTCGCGCACTTCGATCGCCAGGTACTCGTCCAACTGGGCCCGGTGCAGGCCGAGATGGCGCTCCAGCTCCTCCCGCAGGCCGCGGCCGCCCACCACCGCGGCCGCGCGCATGCGCAGCAGCAGCGCCGAGCGCATCGGCTTCGGGTCCTCCGCCGTCCCGACCCAGGACGCGAGCTCGGCGCGGCCGGCGGGCAGCACCTCGTACTCCTTCTTCTGGCCCCGCGCGGGGACGGCGGCGGGCAGGGCACGGATGTGCCCCGCCTGCTCCAGCTTGCCGAGCTCGCGATAGATCTGCTGGTGCGTGGAGGACCAGAAGTAGCCGATCGACCGGTCGAAGCGGCGGGTCAGTTCGAGGCCGGAGGACGGCTTCTCGAGCAGCGCCGTGAGGATCGCGTGCGGGAGGGACATGGACGCATCCTAGGTTCGACCGGTCGGACGGCTCGTGGACTCGGCGGGACTGGACGGGACCCGACGGGGCTCGGCGGGGCTCGGCGGGCCCCGGCGGCCGGCGGCCTACAGGGTCGCGGCGAGCCGCGTGCCCTGGTCGATGGCCCGCTTGGCGTCCAGCTCGGCGGCGACGTCCGCGCCACCGATCAGGTGCACCGCGCGGCCGCCGGCGACCAGCTCCTCGTACAGGTCGCGGCGCGGCTCCTGGCCGGTGCACAGCACCACCGTGTCGACCGGGAGGAGCTGCGCCTCGCCGTCGATGGTGAGGTGCAGGCCCTCGTCGTCGATCCGCTCGTACGAGGCTCCCGCCACCATCGTGACGCCCCGGTGCTTCAGCTCGGTGCGGTGGATCCAGCCGGTGGTCTTGCCGAGGCCCGCGCCGACCTTGCTGGTCTTGCGCTGGAGCAGGTGGACCTGGCGCGGCGGCCGGGGCCGCTCGGGGGTGCGCAGGCCGCCCCGGGTCTCGTAGGAGGTGTCGACGCCCCACTGCCGGAAGTACGTCTCGGGGTCCTGGCTCGCTCCCTCGCCGCCGTCCGTCAGGAACTCGGCCACGTCGAAGCCGATGCCGCCCGCGCCGAGGATCGCGACCCGCTCGCCGACCGGCACCCGGTCGCGCAGCACGTCCAGGTAGCCGACGACGCTCGGGTGGTCGACGCCCTCGATCTCGGGGACGCGCGGGGTGACGCCGGTGGCGACGACGACCTCGTCGAAGTCCGCCAGGTCGGCCGCCGACACGTACGTGTTCAGACGGACGTCGACACCGTGCTCGGCGAGCTGGACGCCGAAGTAGCGCAGGGTCTCGTTGAACTCCTCCTTGCCCGGCACCTGGTTCGCCACGTTCAGCTGGCCGCCGATCCGGTCGCCGGCGTCGAACAGCGTGACCGTGTGACCGCGTTCGGCCGCGGAGACGGCGCAGGCGAGACCGGCCGGGCCGGCGCCGACGACGGCGATCCGCTTGGCGAGGCGGGTGGGGGAGAGGACCAGCTCGGTCTCGTGGCAGGCCCGCGGGTTCACCAGGCAGGAGGTGATCTTCAGGCTGAAGGTGTGGTCCAGGCACGCCTGGTTGCAGCCGATGCAGGTGTTGATCGTCTCGGGGCGGCCGGCCGCGGCCTTCGCCACGAACTGCGGGTCGGCGAGGAACGGACGCGCCATCGACACGATGTCGGCACGGCCCTCGGCGAGGATCTGCTCGGCGACCTCGGGCGTGTTGATGCGGTTGCTGGTGACCAGGGGTACGGAGACCGCGCCCATCAGCTTCTTCGTCACCCAGGTGTAGGCGCCGCGCGGCACGGAGGTGGCGATGGTGGGGATGCGGGCCTCGTGCCAGCCGATGCCGGTGTTGATGATGGTGGCGCCGGCCGCCTCGATCTCCTTGGCGAGAGCGACGACCTCGTCGAGGGTGGAGCCGCCCGGGACCAGGTCGAGCATGGAGAGCCGGTAGACGAGGATGAAGTCCTCGCCGACCCGCTCGCGGATCCGGCGCACGATCTCCAGCGGGAAGCGCGTCCGGTTCTCGTACGAGCCGCCCCAGCGGTCGGTGCGCTGGTTGGTGGCGGCGGCGATGAACTCGTTGATGAGGTAGCCCTCGGAGCCCATCACCTCGACGCCGTCGTAACCGGCCTCCTTGGCCAGCTCGGCGCAGCGGGCGTAGTCCTCGACCGTCTGCTCGACCTCGGCGTCCGAGAGCTC
Organism: Streptomyces sp. NPDC003943; assembly: GCF_053605265.1. Lineage (NCBI taxonomy): Bacteria > Bacillati > Actinomycetota > Actinomycetes > Kitasatosporales > Streptomycetaceae > Streptomyces > Streptomyces sp. NPDC003943. Next base: position 9,284 of record NZ_JBSGIW010000006.1, read on the forward strand.
GTTCGGCACGAAGGGGCTGATCGGGGCCTGGATCGGGCTCGGGGCGACCAGGCCGGGGTGGTACGCGTACCGGCCGAAGTGCAGGATCTGCATCGCGATCCGGCCGCCCTCGGCGTGCACCGCCTCGGTGATCAGCCGGTGCTCGGCGACCTCCTCGGCGTTGGTCAGCTTGGCCCCGCCGTCCCACGGCCGCCCGGCCTCGTTGGGCGCGATGCCGCCGGTGACGATGAGCCCGACGCCGCCGCGGGCGCGCTCGGCGTAGAACGCGGCCATGCGCTCGAAGCCGTGCTCGGTCTCCTCCAGGCCGACGTGCATGGAACCCATGAGCACCCGGTTGGGCAGGGTGGTGAACCCGAGGTCCAGCGGGCTCAGCAGGTGCGGGTACGGGGTGTTCGGGGCCATCGGGGCGCCTCCTCGCGCGGGGTCGTCACGCACTGTTGTAGACGACGCGCCAAGACTTCTGCAACAAGTTGCATAAAGGTGGGCGGGTGATGTGCGCCATGCCCCGTGCGGCGGACGCCCGTGAGACCCCGCGTGCACGGGAACGATCACGGAAGACGGCCCGTTGACCAGTCCATGGTGATGACAGCGGTCTGCTCCTGATGGGAGCGCTGCTGCTGGTGCTCTTCGCGCTGGCGTTACTCCGGCGGTTCGTCCACCGCACCGGCCGCCCACGGGCTCTGGCCCGCCGGCTCGCGGCCCGCACCACCGGGGGCAATCCGGCCGCCATGGCCGTCGACGAACTCTTCGCGCTCCTCACCCCGACCAAGCACGTGCGCCTGGAGCAGCAGCGGACCGACATGGTCCTCCGCCAGGACGCGGAGGACGGCGCACCACCCGCGACGGGCCTCGACCTGGACGCCGGCCGGGCGGTCGTGCGGCGGCCCGCGCCCACGGACCGGGCCGGCGACTGACCCGCGGGAGGAGCCGGCCGCTGCCGTCCCCTCCCACGGGCCGGGAGCATCACTCCTTGCGGTAGCCGTACGCCTCCGAGGCCGCCGCCACCACCGCGTCCAGGTCGCCCCCGGCGCTCGCCGTCACCAGCGCCGCCACGGCGCCCTCCACGAACGGGGCGTCCACCAGGCGCGCCCCCTCGGGCAGCTCGTCGCCCTCCGCAAGCAGGGCCTTCACCGTCAGGACCGCGCTGCCCAGATCGACCAGGAGCGCCACCCCGGCGCCCTGGTCGGCCGCCTTCGCGGCCCCCGTGATCAGGTCGGCGCTGGTGCCCAGACCGCCGTCCGGGGTGCCGCCCGCCGGGAGGATCGGCGCCGTGTCGCCGCCGCCCGCGAGGCCGCGGGCGAGTTCGGCGACCGCCGTGGCCACGGCCGCGCTGTGCGAGACGAGCACGATCCCGACGCGACGCGGCGGGCCTCCGCCCGTACGGTCCGCGGTCATGCGGCCACCTCCGGACCCGCCGTCTCCGTTTCCCCTGTCTCCGCTTCCGCTGTCTCCGCGAGCGCCGCGAACAGCAGCGCCGACGAGGTCGCCCCGGGATCCTGGTGCCCGACGGACCGCTCGCCCAGATAGCTGGCCCTGCCCTTGCGCGCCAGCAGGGGTACGGTCGCGAGCGCGCCCGCCTCCGCCGCCTCGCGGGCCGCCGCGAACGAGGTGCCGAGTGCCCCGGCGGCGGGTGTCAGGGCGTCCAGCATCGTCTTGTCGCCGGTCTTGGCGCCGCCGAGCTGTGCCACGGCGGCGACCCCGGCCGCCAGCGCCTCGGCGAGCGCGGCCCGGGTGACCTGCTCCGCGTCGCCCAGCGCCTTGCCGGTGCGGCGAAGGAGCGTCCCGTACAGCGGCCCGGACGCGCCGCCCACCGTGGAGATGAGCTGCCGCCCGGCGGCGACGAGGACCGCTCCCGGCGTGGCCGGCGGCTCCTTCTCCAGGGCGGCCGACACGGCGGCGAAGCCCCGCTTGAGATTGGCCCCGTGGTCGGCGTCACCGATCGCCGAGTCCAGCTCGGTCAGCCGGTCCGCCTCCCGGTCCACGGCGACGGCCGCCGCCGTCATCCAGTCACGGAAGAACCCGGCGCCGAAAGCCTCCTCCCGGCCCGCCTGCTGCCCCTGCCCCTGGCCCTGGTCGTGGCCGTGCTCGCTCATCGTCCCTCACCGTCCCCAGCGCAGCGCGGGCGTCTCGACCGGCGCGTCCCACAGCCGCAGCAGTTCCTCGTCCGCCTCGCACAGCGTCACGGAGCAGCCCGCCATGTCGAGCGAGGTCACGTAATTGCCGACCAGCGTGCGGGCGACCGGAACCCCGCGCTCGCCGAGCGCCCGCTGCACCTCGGCGTTGAACCCGTACAACTCGAGCAGCGGGGTCGCGCCCATCCCGTTGACCAGCGCGAGCACCGGTCCGCGCGGGCGCAGATCGTCGACGACGGCGCCGACGGCGACGTCCGCGATCTCCCGCGCGCTCATCATCGGCCGCCGCTCCCGGCCCGGCTCGCCGTGGATGCCGATGCCCAACTCCAGCTCGCCGTCGGGCAGATCGAAGGTGGGCGAGCCCTTCGCGGGCGTCGTCACGGCACTCAGCGCCACACCGAAGCTGCGCGAGCGCTCGTTCACCCGCCGGGCCACCGCCTCGACCCGGTCGAGCGGGGCGCCCTCCTCGGCCGCCGCACCCGCGATCTTCTCGACGAAGAGCGTGGCGCCGGTGCCGCGCCGCCCGGCCGTGTACAGGCTGTCGGTCACCGCCACGTCGTCGTCGACGAGCACCTTGGCGATCCGGACGCCCTCGTCCTCCGCCAACTCGGCGGCCATCTCGAAGTTGAGCACGTCACCGGTGTAGTTCTTCACCACGAACAGCACCCCGGCGCCGCTGTCCACCGCGGTCGCGGCCCGCACCATCTGATCTGGCACGGGACTCGTGAAGATCTCGCCGGCGCACGCGGCCGTGAGCATCCCGGGCCCCACGAACCCCGCGTGCAGCGGCTCGTGCCCCGAACCGCCTCCCGACACCAGGGCCACCTGCCCCGGCACCGGCGCGTCACGCCGCAGCACGACCCGGCTCTCGACGTCCACGGAAAGCTCGGGGTGCGCGGCGGCCATCCCGCGCAGCGCGTCCGCGACCACTGTCTCCGGGCCATTGATCAACATCTTCACGGGTGTCTCCTCGGGAAGCTGGCAGATGGGCCAATGAACTGGGTTTTCGCAGGTCATGGGTGGTGCGCGTGATTCATGACCTTGGCGTTCCTGGTGACTGTCGGCGATGTCTGTCGGCGCTGACGCTGACTTCGTTGACTGGGTGTCAGGTGATGAACTGGGCCCGACGGGGGCCTCGGCTGGGGACCTCTTCGGCAGTATCGACCTTGCGGCAGGGAAGTTCACGCAGATCTGACATATGCGCGCTCGGGTGGTGACACGCAGGGAAGCGAGGGGGAGAAGCAATCCCGGCCGGCCTCGCCTCCGTCGTGCTGCCGGCGACGAAGGCGCCGCGCAGAGGCCGGGCGGTCGGCTGCAACGACAAAGGCCCAGGTATCTGACCTGGGCCTTGGCAAGCCTCTCCGGCGAGCCGGTCGAAGGGTTCCGCTCGCACCTGTGTTCACCGCCGTTCACCGCTCCGAAGGGCACGGGCGGGGCCTCCATCTCCGAGGAATGGGCGGCCACGGCGGGGTGGATGAACCGTGGGGCCCGCCGGCAGCGATGGGTACCACGTGGTCGATGGCGGCGGACAGTGCGTCCGGCTACGGTGCTGCCTGGTTCAGTGGGTAGAAGCAGAGTCGCTGCGGGCGCCTGCGTCGCTCAGCCCTCGGCCGGAGGCTCTCCCTCGGCCGCCGCGCGGCGGTATTCGGCGTTGATGCGCTGGGCTTCTTCGAGCTGGTCCTCGAGGATGATGATGCGGCAGGCGGCCTCGATGGGCGTGCCCTGGTCGACGAGTTCCCGGGCGCGCGCGGCGATGCGCAGCTGGTAGCGGGAGTAGCGCCGGTGGCCGCCCTCGGAACGCAGCGGCGTGATCAGGCGGGCTTCCCCGAGAGCGCGGAGGAACCCGGGGGTCGTGCCGATCATGTCGGCGGCCCGGCCCATGGTGTACGCGGGGTAGTCGTCATCGTCGAGACGGCCGAGGGCATCGTCTGCTGTCATTCTCACCTCTCTGGGGGCGCGGCCGAGGAGCCCTGTGCTCTGGCGTCTTCCGACACCAGAGGCCCGAGGAGGACCGTGATCCGGTGGTGGTCCGCACGCGGAGCCACCGCCGGCACACTCCTCGCGGTGCTCGCGGTGCCGTGTGCGCTCGGGCACGGATGCTCTCCGCCCAGCCTTCCGGTGTGCGCCGGGGGCCCGACGCCTTCACCGAGGGTAATGCTCCCATCCGCACCACCGGTACCAGGGGGCCGTGCCATGATCCCGCGCGTGCCCGCATCACGGCCGACGTCCGCCGGTCCTCCGCCGCACGACTCCGTCGGGCGAGCGTCTCCCGCTCGCGAGGACCGGCCGAACGACAGCCGGAAGCCGGCATGAACGCAGCCGGTTCCCGGCGTACCGGTCCCTCGTACGGGATGTGCGCCCGCCGCGGGGTCAGACCGCTGTGGACGTGCCGAGCAGGGCGGACGCCTGCTGGACCGGGCCGTCCGTGGCCGCGGAGCGGGTACGGCAGGTGAAGCCGAGCCGGGTCATGGCACGGACGACCTCGCGGGCGCTGAAGTCGCGGCGGTCCTGGCGGGTGATGACGGCGCCGACCTGCATGGCGGGGTACTCACGGCGCCCGATGATCACGGATTCGCCGGTGACGGGTTCGGGCCTGACGTCTTTCATCGTCTCCAGGACACCGTACTTCGTCAGCTCGAACGGGAAGCGGGCGATGACGCAGCGCATAGGACCTCACAGAAGAAGCGGGGACGGGATCGGTCGGTACGGCGGTGGGGCGGGTGGGTGTTGCTCGGCGAACGGCCCGCGTCGTCAAGGACGGGACGAAGAGCGCGCGGGGCGCAGGTCACGCAGCTGTACCCGGTCGGTGTAGGCGGAGGTGGCGCGGAAGCCGTTGAGCTGGGCCCGGGTGACGAGGCCGGTGGGTCGGCCGTCGTCGTCCCGGACGATGAGGCGTCCGGTGCGTGCGCCGCTCATGACCGCCAGAGCCACCTCGACGGTCATGTCGGACCAGACGTGCGGCTCTGCCTCGTGGGCCGGGAGCGCGGGCGGGCTGCCGGCGTCGGTGTGCGCGGGGTCGAGCTGTGCCTGAATCGATGTCACATGCGGCTCCTGGGCGGGAGAGAGGAGTGGGGCCCCGGGGACGAGGTTCTGGCCGCCGAGACTGGATCCGAGTGCATGACGGGGTCGGAAGTGCCGCGCCGAGCGCCTTCGGCGCCGAGTGCGGCGAGCAAACGTCTCGGCGTGTCGACATCGGCAGAAGTCGTCACGGTGGGGAGCGTGGGGGTGATCGACGGAGCCGGCGCGAATCCACCCGGCCCACGCCCGTCATTGCCGTCACGAATGTCCGGTAAACGGCACGCCGTGCCCGTACTGTTCATGCGGGACCTCATCGACGCCGTGAACACCTGAATTCCCCGGCGATCGGATGGCGTGGAGAATTCCGAGGCGGCTTCGAATGGGTATGAAACCCGAGCCGGCGGAGAGAAAATGCGGCTGGGGCCCGCACCCCGAGGGATGCGGGCCCCAGCCACGTCATGCGCGCCAGCGTCAGGCAAGAACGATGTTCTCGGCCGTCGGGCCCTTCTGGCCCTGCGCGATGTCGAAGGTGACCTTCTGGCCTTCCTGCAGCTCGCGGAAGCCCTGCGCGGCGATGTTCGAGTAGTGGGCGAACACGTCGGGGCCACCCTCGTCCTGCGCGATGAAGCCGAAGCCCTTTTCTGCGTTGAACCACTTCACGGTGCCACTGCTCATGTCATATCTCTTTCCGGGGGCTCATCAGCATCCGCACTGTGCGGATGCCGTGTCGCCGTGATGATTACCCCGCCGGAGAGACCGGATACGAAAAGGCACACCCAGTGGCCGATGGGCCGGACTGGGGGGCACTTGAAGTTTCGGGAACCACAACTGCAACTGAAATCGACACTAGCACGCGGACTCGGTCTTTCCCGGTTCATTGGCGCCACTATTTCTGGACGCCAAGAAGCCTGACTGCGCCACCCCTCGCATTCTCATCCCGCCGGCACAGATACTCGTTCGCGGCGTGCAGAGGTCTGGAAGACGACTGAACCCCCGGGTTGCCGACCTGAGGCACGGCACGGCGGCACCCGTGTCAACCGCTGAACCTCCGCATGTTCTGTGGCAGGTAGATCATGCGCGCCCCGACGACGGGGCGGGGACGGGGCCGGGGCCGCGAGGAGGCCCCGCCGTCCGTCTCCCAGACGTCCTCGCCGGCTCGGGCCTCCCGCAGGCGGCGCCCGGCGGCGCTCTCGTCGGACATCAGGGTGTCTGTGGAGTGCAGGTTGCCCGGAGCGGAGGCGGCGGCCATCAGCCGTGCGGCGGAGGCGGGTTGGGTCTCGGGGGGAATCACCAGCAGGTCACAGCGGCCGAGGCTGTACGAGAGCAGGACCATCGTGTCGGGGTCCTGGCCGGTGAACCAACCGACGTGCACGGCGTATTCGCCGAGGGGGACCTTGGACGGGGTGACGGGCCAGGGTGCCGGGTTCGCGGCGATGCGCGTGACGCGTCCCCAGCGGTCCCGCAGAGCGTCCACCAAGGGCGGCAGCTCGGTGGCGAGATCGCGTGAGTACGGCCACCAGGCGCCGTCCAGCAGACCAGCCAGGGAAGTGTTCGGCGTCAGTGCCAGGCGCGCCTGGCTGGTGGGAGCAGCGGTGCTGGTCATGAGAGCGGGACCTGTCCCCGGGGCGCCTGTGGGCGCCCCGGCCTAGCGATCGCCGGAAACGACGTCCGCGTGAGGGCGGGTGTACGAGGTGCTCCCGGTACCTCCAACGTACTCCGCGCCGGACCCGGACGCGCCGAGTCCCCGTCACCCTGGTCCGCGCCACTCGACGAGGACGAGGGTGGCGTCGTCGGTGGTGGTCTCGTCGCGGGCCCGTCTGAGCGTGTGGGACAGGTCGCGTGCCACGGCCCGTATTCCCCGGTCGGCCCGGTCCAGCCGGTGGACCCAGTCGATCAGCTGGTCCTCGCCGAACTCCTCCTGCCCGCTCTTGTGTTCCTCGATCAAGCCGTCGGTGAAGCAGAGGATCCGGTCCCCGGCCGCGAGCGTCACCTCGCTGACCTGCGGCTGGTCTCCGCCGAAGCCGACGGGGAGGGTGGTGGGGCTGTTCAGGCGGCGTACGACCCGGTGATCGCGGATCAGCATGGGGGCGGGGTGTCCGGCGTTGACCCACTGGAGGCGGCCGGTGCCGGTGTCGAGCCGCAGCATCTGCGCGGTGACGAAGTGGTCGGGGGCGAACTGCTCGGCGATGGCCCGGTCCATGAAGAGGTAGATCTCGGAGAGTTCGACGCTGGTGCGGCGGGCGTGCCGGTAGGCGCCGATGGCGACGGTCGCCATCGTCGCCGCGTCCAGGCCGTGGCCCATGGCGTCGATCATGGCGAGGTGGAGGACGTCGCCGTTCAGGGCGTAGTCGAAGCTGTCGCCGGCCACGTCGTAGGCGGGTTCCAGGACGCCGGCGACCGCGACTCGGGGCATCGACATGGCGAGCGGCGGTAGGAGCGACCACTGGATCTCGGCGGCGACGCTCATCGCTTCGTCGCGGCGGGTACGGAAGAAGAGATCGGTGTAGCCGTTCTTGGTCTGCAGCGCGGCGGCGACCAGGCCCGCGATCCTGCGCAGGATGCGGCGGTCGTCGTCGTCGACCGTATCGAGGGTGACGGCCAGGACGCCGGCCTGGTCGCCGCCGTCCAGTAGCGGGACGTGGACCCGTACCCCGTCGGGCAGTGGTACCTCGACCGGGCGTGCGGTGAGGAAGCAGCCGCCGGCCGCCGACCCGTCGATCGGCAGGGGATCGCCGTCCTCCAGCCCGTCCCCGGCGAGGGGGACCAGATTCTGCTGCCCGTAGTCCTGGAGCAGGATCTGCGCCTTCCGGCCGCCTATCCGGGCGATCACGTCGGCGAGGGCCGGTCCGACCCGGTCGGGCGGCAGCGCGTGGGCGTGGTCCAGGAGTGCGCCCAGCAGCATCTCCCCGAAGCTCTCCGAGCGGTCGGGATCCCTGTCCTCGTACCGTCCGACGGTCATCCGGGGGCCTCCAGGCGGGCGGCGCGGCGACGCCCTGGTCCGGTGCCGACGGACCGGATCCGCGGCATCGCGGTGCGGCTTCCAGGATGCTCCGTGGAGGCCGGCGCCGCCACGCGCGCCCGTCGGCTCCGCTGCCTGTCGGGTTCCGGGAGCGCGGCCCGGTGCCGCTCGGGGGCCGCGATGTCGGTGGTGAGGTGGAGACGGGCGCCCCCGCCCAGGGCGGGATGGCCGCGCTGCTCGCCGCCGTCGACGACGTGGCGGAGGACTTCGGCCACCATCCGGGCGGCGTCCGGGGTGGCGGCTACGATGCGGACTCGGCGTACCCCGGGGGCGGCAGGGCTTCGGCTTCTGGCTCGGCTTCTGGCTCGTCGCGGTCCAAGGCGGCACCCTCCTCGCCACCGGAGACCCGCCCGCGAATGACCGGAGCGGAGCGGGCATGCATCCGTACCTTCACGGTTCGTCCGAAGCCGCCGGCGCCGATCGGTTCCTCGGCGGAGAGCGCCGCGTCCGCGCGGCCTCCCGGAATGAACGGGGCCGTCGCCCCGCCCACCGGCCCGGCGTCCGACGTGGCACCGGTCCGGGCGGCAGCGGCACCACCCGTGGACGGACGGACCACGACCGCCGCAGGCACTTCCTCCCACCACGCCCCCACACCCCCGCGCCTCCTGCCGCACCCCGCGCGTCCTGGGTCCCCGGTCATCCTCACCTCGGCAGGGCGCCCACGACCAGGGCGCGACGGCTTACCAGGTGTTCCGGATGAGTGAGGCCAGGGACCACAGCGGCGCGGTGGCGCGGCTTCGAGGGGCAGGCCGGATATGGGTCTGACATGACGACATCTCCGTTGCGCCGAGGTCGCGTTCTCCTCGCTCTGGCGACCGCCGCGCTCCTGACCGCGCCGACCGCGGTGGCAGCCGCGCGGCCGGCTCCCTCTCGGGAGGCCTTCTCCTCATCGGAAACCCCGGTCCGCGGGCACCACCCCGGTCCACCTGCCGACACCAGTCGGAACGTGAAGCGGTTCAAGCACCAACTCGCCAGGTCCGGCTACGTCTCGCAGTCGGGAACCGAGGCCGTCTTCGACCTGAACCGCAGGTACTGCGAAGGCGTCCTCTTCAGCGGGATGTGGCCCAATCCCCAGTCGCCCTACATCGTCACCAACATGCCCGAGGTCCCGGGGCAGGCGCCCAACACCAACCCACCCGTGTCGTGGCGCCTCCGGCAGGACGAGGCCGTCGTCCTGATCGGCTCGACGCCACCGCCGGAGGAGTACTTCTCCTTCGACCTCACCAACATCAAGGGCTCCCTGCACACCGGCCCGGTCGTGTGGACCTCCGTAGGCGACCCGATCAACAAGAAGACCGTGCGCACGGCCGGCCGGGACCCGTACAACCGGCCGTTCGCTCTGGTGATCACCGGTAACGGCCGTACCCGGGCCGAGGTGGACAGGATGCTGCACGCCTCGGGGCTGGGTGGCGAGACCAACCACATGACGATCCCGCCGGCCCTGTACCGGCTCGGCCTCGACCAGGCTGCCGACCAGTTCCTGCTCGGCATGCGCACCGCCGTGCCCGAGCCCGGCTTCGAGAAGGCACTCGACGACTACCGCGCCACACCCCCTCTCCAGGTCCTCCGGGTGCGACCGCGGAGCAGCACCGGGGACGAGACGAAGCCGGTATACGCACCCGATCCGCTGCCCGTCCCCGAGCTGCGCGTCTCTGGGACCGGGGCCACGGAACTCGACCTCAACCCCGCGCTGCAACTGCTGCGCCGGCGGATCATCGACGCCCACCCGGGCTATGAGGCGCACGACGACGTGGTCGAGCGTGGCTTCGAGGAGTCGTATCCGGGGCTGCAGGACAACCTGGCGATCGATCCGCCCACCACAGGGGTGGGCGCGCTGTCCAACGACGCCGACGACCCGATCTCCCACAACTTCTCCCTGCCGGACGGCTCCTTCGTGGTCGCCTACGGCACGAACCACGTGGCGACCGGGCAGGCGAGCTACTCCAGCGTCACGCTCAACGCCGACGCACGCGCAGCCGTGTCCCTGAGCGCAAAGAACAACCGCGACCTGGAGGGCAGCGCAAGGGACTTCATCCCCGACCAGCCGGACGCGGACAAGCTCTACGCCTGGTCGTTCAGCCGTGCGGGCGACAGCGGCCCCTCCGGACCGCACGTGACCACGCTCCCGTCCGCCGGCACGGACTTCTGCGCGCAGTACGGCACCGACCGGCCCGTCGACATGGGCACGATCCGCGTCGTGGCCCGCGCCTACATGCAACCCGAAACCTTCACCCGCCCCGCCCTCTCCGCACTGCTCCTGGACCGGCTGCTCGTCTTCACCCCGAAGAAGTAGGGCACCGACAGGGCGAGCGGCGGTCCGCAGCCAGAGGTTCTCGCCGCTTCGATCCTGGGCGGTGCCGGTCGAACGGGAATCCCGATCGGTTGATCGTCGCCGGTGCCCGGCATGGCAACAGGGCCTCGTGGTAGCTCGAAGGGTGTATACGCCGACGAGCTTTCCAGGAGGCCCTGTTGTCGCGGTTGCACGCTGCCGGGGTCGTGGAGTCCAACTGGGCCACCGTGGGTGTTGCTGCCTGGCTCACCGGTTCGGGAATGCCGCCGACAGTCCGGCGCGCGAGCGCCGGTACCCGACGGACCTGACGGACGAGGAGCGGGCTGCCGTCCGGTCCGGCCAGCCCCGCGCGACGAGGCGCTTCGCCTTCGAGCGTCCTGGCGAGGTCGTCGGCTTGGGAGGGTGGGGGCACGACGGCGGAGCCGGCCCGGGTGAGCATCGACGGCGCGCTCGTCGTCGGCCGAAGGGGCCGCGGCAGTGACTCCGACGCGGGGCTCCACGGTCCACGGGGTCCTCCACGAGGCGGCCTGCCCCGTCATCACCGCCCCGCCGTCCCGGGCGACAGGGACCGTCGGCACCGTGCACGGGGTCGACCGGTCCCGGCCGGGCACGGACCGTCCGGCCCCTGCCGGTTGATTCCCTCGGCACTGGGGCGGCCCCTCCGCGAGGGGGAGGGTGGGAGGACGACAGCCCCTCGGGCCGAAGCACGGGCCCCGGAGAGGTGAGGACGATGCAGCACATCCGGATCAGCCGTCGGCCCCAGCCGCCCCGTCGGCCCCGCCCCCTCGACCTGCGGACGCCGTCCGGCCGCCCGCTCCCTTACTGAGGCCCCGGCCCGAGCCGTGGAGGAGATCGTGAGCGTCATCAGGGAACCGGAATCCAGGGTCCTGCCGTTCACCGAGCTCGGCCGCAAGGATGTCGGCCGGGTCGGTGGCAAGAACGCCTCGCTGGGAGAGTTGACCACCCGGCTCGGTGCTGCGGGAGTCCGTGTCCCGCCTGGTTTCGCCACCACCGCGGAGGTGTACCGGGAACTGCTCGCCGGCCACGGGCTGCGCGAGGCGATCGAGGAGCAGATCGGACGCCTCCACGACGGAGCGCCGCTCGACGAGGTCGGTGCCGCCATCCGCGCCCGCTTCCTGTCCGAGCCGCTGCCCGAGATTCTGCGGGACGAGATCACCGTCGCCTACCGGCGACTGGCCGAAGAGTGCGGCCGGACGGATCCCGACGTGGCGGTGCGCTCCAGCGCCACCGCCGAGGACCTGCCCGAGGCGAGCTTCGCCGGGCAGCAAGAGACGTACCTCAACGTGCGGGGGGTCGACCGGCTCGTGGACGCCTGCCGCCGCTGCTACGCGTCCCTCTTCACCGACCGGGCCATCGACTACCGCGAGCGCATGGGATACGACCACCTCACCGTCGCCCTCTCGGTCGGAGTCCAGCTCATGGTCCGCTCCGATCTCGCCGGTGCCGGCGTCGCCTTCACCCTCGACCCGGAGAGCGGTTTCCCGGACGTCATCGTGGTGAGTGCGGCCTGGGGCCTGGGAGAGACCGTCGTCAGCGGCCAGGTCGACCCCGACGAGTACACGCTCTTCAAGCCGAGCCTCAAGGACCCCGCGCTCGATCCGCTCATCGACCTGCGGATCGGGGCCAAGCGCCGCAAGGCCGTCTACGCCGAGGGCGGTCTGACCCGGACCGTGGACACCCCCGATGCGGAACGCGGCGCGCGCGTCCTCGACGATGCCGAGGTACGCGTCCTGGCCGAGTGGGCCGCCGCCGTCGAGCAGCACTACGACTGCCCCATGGACCTCGAATGGGCCAAGGACGGCCTCACCGAGGAGCTCTGGATCGTCCAGGCCCGCCCCGAGACCGTGCAGTCCCGCCGCCGCGCCACGACCCTGCGCCGCTGTCGCCTGACCGCCGCCCCCGTGCCCGGCCCGCTCGTCGAGGGCATCGCCGTCGGCGAGGCGATCGGCCAGGGCCCGGTGGTCGCCCTCGACGCGCCGATCGATCTCGACCGCTTCCCGGCCGGCGGCGTCCTCGTCACCGCTGTCACCGACCCTGACTGGGAACCGGTGATGAAGCGCGCCTCCGCGATCGTCACCGATCACGGCGGCCGCACGTCGCACGCCGCCATCGTCAGCCGCGAACTCGGCGTCCCCGCCGTCGTCGGCACCGGCGACGGCACCCGGATCCTGCGCGACGGCACGCCCGTCACCGTCTCGTGCGCCGAAGGGGACCGGGGCAGGGTCTACGAGGGCCTGCTCCCGTACGAGGAGACCTTTACGGACCTCGCGGACCTGCCCGCCACCCGTACGCGCGTCATGCTCAACCTGGCCGACCCGTCGGCCGCGTTCCGCTGGTGGCGGCTGCCCGCCGACGGCGTGGGCCTCGCCCGGCTGGAGTTCATCGTCGCCCACCAGGTGAAGGTGCACCCCATGGCGCTGCTGCACCCCGAACGCCTCGACGCCGACGACCGGCACGTCATCGAACGCCTCACCGAGGGCTACATCGAGCGTGGCCAGTACTTCGTCGACCGCCTCGCCCGCGGCATCGCCCGGATCGCCGCCTCCCGTTGGCCCGCCCCGGTCGTCGTACGGACCAGCGACTTCAAGACCAACGAGTACGCCAAACTCCTCGGCGGGCGGCCCTTCGAACCCGACGAGGCCAACCCGATGATCGGCTGGCGCGGCGCGAGCCGGTACTACAGCCCGGGTTACCGCGAGGGCTTCGCCCTCGAATGCCGGGCGCTGCGCCGGGTCCGCGACGAGATGGGCCTGACCAACGTCGTCGTCATGATCCCGTTCTGCCGCACGCTCGGCGAGGCCGACCGGGTGCTCGGCGTGATGGCGGAGGAGGGGCTGGTACGCGGCGAGAACGGGCTCCACGTCTACGTCATGGCGGAGATCCCGGCCAATGTCATCCTCGCCGAGGAGTTCGCGGTGCGCTTCGACGGCTTCTCGATCGGCAGCAACGACCTCACCCAGCTCACCCTCGGCGTGGACCGCGACTCCGAGGCCCTGGCTCACGTCTTCGACGAGCGGGACCCCGCCGTCGTCCGAAGCATCGGCATCCTCGCCGCCCGCGCCCACGCGGCCGACCGCCCGGTCGGCCTGTGCGGCCAGCGGCCCAGCGACGACCCGGCGTTCACCGCGATCCTGGTCCGCGCCCGATTGGACTCGATCTCGGTCGCGCCCGACAGCTTCCCGACCGTGAAACGGACCGTGGCAGAGGCCGAAGCGGCGCTCGACGAAGCCGTCGCGACCACGTCGTACGGGGATCCCCGGTGACCGGCACCCGCAGAGTCCCGGTCGGCGGGTGCCAGGCTCAGTGACGTCGGGTGCACCGCACCCGTCTCTGGCGCCGAGTTCGCTCAGCAGGCGACCCCGGGCACGTGGTCATCCACGACGGTCACCGCCACAGCAAGGGCCCGCCCGCCGGCGGGCCGGCCGGGAAGCAGCCGTCACCGCCGACCTCAGTCGTCGTACCGCAGCCGGTCGACGACACCCACGACGCCGTCCACGCTGCCGCACAGCCGCATGACCACCGGCATCAGACCGCGGCGAGGCAGAACGCCACTGAGGGTCACCACGCCGTCGGCGACCTCGACGTTCACGGCGGAGGGAGACAGGCGCAGGGTGCGGGTGAGGACGTCCTCGACGATCTCCTCCTGGATGGCGCGGTCGCGACGCAGGAACAGTTGGACCAGGTCGCTGCGGCTCAGTACGCCCAGGACCGCTCCCTCCTCGTCGACGACGGGCAGCCGCTTGACGCCGTGCCGGTCCATGACCCGGACCGCGCGCACCACGCTCCACTCGGACCGTGCCACCACCGCGGGGCTCGTCATGAGTTCTCCGGCGGTGTTTCCCCCGCCGTCGTTCGCCTGACGGCGGACGAGATCGCGTTCGGAGACCACGCCGAGCGGATGGTTCGCCTCGTCGACGACGCACACGGCGCTGACGTCGAACTCGTCGAGCAGCAGGGCGACATCCCGCAGGGACGCGTCCGGGCGGACGCTCACTGAGGTGGGGGTCATCAGATCGGCGACGCTGCGGTGCCTCATGACATGTCACTCCCGGTCGTGGTGGCGATGCGCCGCCTCACCTCGTCCGTCAGGGCCGCCAGACGTGGTGACACGTATGCCACCGTCGAGCGCGGATCCGGCGTCATCGCCCTGGCGGTCGCCGAGTCCTCGACGAGCGAGGTGACCCGGGCCGCACCGGGACGGTGTAGCGCCATCGTGGTCTTTCCTCTCCGATGGTCGGATCGCGGGAGAACCGGAGAACCCGCGACCCTCACCCTCCTCGTGGTCGCCGTCACAGGAACAGGGCCGAACGGGTCTCGGGCCGAGACCGAATGGTGCCGGGCTGGCGGCCGTCGCTCACGTGTGCGGCGTGGGTCCATGAAATGACGGTGGACGGCGTCAGAGTTCCGAGCACGGCAGGTGCGCGGCAATGTCGGTGTCGACTTTGTGCCTACCAGGCTCGGTGCTGACGCTCGGCGACTTCCGTACGTGAGCGTCTCTTGAGCGGCTGGTATGTGCGCAGCACGTATGGGCGGCGCTCGGGAGGGGCCGATCGGGCTTCTTCGAGGGACTGATCGGGTCCTCACGGCGGGTGCCCCGGCCTCGTATCGTGAGAGGGCAGGGGCGAGGCCCCCACCCCTGCGTCGCCCCCGGCATTCGGGGGTGCACAGACATGAGAGGTGTCGTGGGAAGGGGAGAGAACAGTGGGAGCTCTGATCACCCCTGTCGCCCGGCCTCCGGGCCTCTACGACCGCGAGACCGAGTGGAACCGGCTGGTCGCATTCGTCGACGATCCCCGTCCTGGGCCCGCGATCGGTGTCGTCACCGGTCCACAAGGGCACGGCAAGTCGTTCCTTCTCAAGGCCCTGGCCCGCGCGACGGGCGGGTTCTATTTCAGCGGTCAGGAAGCCGCTCAGGCCGAGACGCTGCGCGCGCTCGCCGAGCGGTACGCGCGCCATGCGGATCTCGCACGGGCACCTCGATGGCCGGGGTGGAGAGACGCACTGCTCACGTTGGCGGTTTCGGGGCGCGGCCCGACCGCGCTGGTCGTCCTTGATGGATTTCCGGAGGTCGTGCGGCAGAGCCCAGGGCTCCCGGCCACGATCAACGAGGTGTGTCATCAGCTGGGTGACGGCCCCGGAAGCCCCTCCAGGCTCCGCCTGCTGCTCTGTGGCAGTACGACACCGGTGATGAGCCGCCTGATCAGTGCCTCCGCCCGATGGGTGGACCAGGTCGTGGAGATGGCCCCCCTGGACTACCGGCAGGCAAGAGAGCTGTGGGCGATCGACGATCTCGTGCTCGCGCTGCGCGTACACGCGGTCGTCGGAGGCAGCGCGGCCTTCCGCTTCGACCCCGCGGGCGACCCACCTCCCACCGGCTTCACCGACTTCGACGGGTGGATACGTGAACGTGTGCTCAGCCCGCGGCTGCCGCTGTTCTGGAAGGCCGGACACATCCTGGACCGGGTACAGGACAGCTGGGACGCCGCCGCATGTCACTCCACCGTGGCCGCGCTCGCCGTCGGCCGCTCCACGCCCGGGGAGATCGCCGACTTCCTCGACCGGCCGGCGACGGACGTGCCGCACATCCTGTCCCACCTCGAGGCACGAGGTCTGGTACGCGGCGAGCCCGACGCCTTCCAGCCCGGTCTCCTCCACTACCGCATCACCGAGCCGCTGCTGGCCTTCGACCACGCCGTGATCCGCCCCCATCGCTCCGACCTCGTGGACGCCGACGACACGACGATCGACGAGATATGGCGACAGGCCCGGTCCGTGTTCGAAAGAGACGTGGCGGGTCCGCACTTCGCTCAGATCTGCCGTGAGTGGGCGGTCCGGTTCGCCGCGGCGGAGCTCTTCGGAGACGTGCCGGAGTCCGCTCTGTCGGGCTCCCTGTCGCATACCGAGGGCGAGCGGGCGATCATCGACGTCGTGGTGCGGGGCAGACGAGCCCGCCGTCCCGGTCCGTTGCTGTCAATCGGCTCGGTCTCCTGGACGCACCCCATGGACACACCCCACCTCGAACGTTTGCGCGACCATCTGGCGCACCTCGCCGCTCGCGGCGAGGAAGTCGGCGAGACCCGCCTCGCCTGCTACGGAGCCTCCGGCTTCGGACCCGGACTGCGGGACGCCGAGGCGGACGGGGAGGTCCTTCTCGTATCGCCCGAGCAGCTCTACGGCGACGCTGCGCGGCCGCGCAAGGCGCAGGAAGAGGGACGACCGTGACCAACCGGGCACAGCGTTCCCGCGCTCGGGAGATCAGGGTCAACGCCCGGCCCGACCGACGGGAGATCCCGAGTGACGTGCTTCCCGCGCAGAGCCTGGCGGCGTATCTCCCGGCGAGGGCGATCAGGGCACGTCCCAGGCGCCCCGTGCACACCGTTCGTGTGAGCGCTCGGTTCCTCTGACGACCCGGCACCGCCCCAGAAGGGGCAGGCAACCAAACATGACGGGGGCGGAAGGAGGAGGTGGCCATGACGACCGCACGCGAGATCATGCACACCGGTGCCGTCTGTGTGCAGGAGGACGAGACCCTTGTCGACGCGGCGCAGCGGATGAGCGAACTCGGCATCGGCGCCCTGCCCATCTGCGGGCCGGACAACCGGCTCCACGGAATGATCACCGACCGCGACATCGTGGTGAAGTGCCTCGCCAAGGGCAAGGACCCTCGCCACATGACGGCCGGCCACCTTGCCCAGGGCAAGCCGATCACCGTCGACGCGGAGAGCGACAGCGAGCAGGTGCTGCGCACGATGCAGGAGCACCGCATCCGCCGTGTCCCCGTGATCGACGACCACCGGCTCGTCGGCATGATCAGTGAAGGGGACCTCGCCAGGCACCTGGACGACCAGAAGGTCGGGAAGTTCGTCGAGGCCGTCTGCGCCTGACACCACTGCACACGACCCCAGCCGGTCGGGCCCCCGTGTGGTGCGCGGGACCGGTCGGAGCCGGCCGGGTCGGCCGTGGTCGCGCGGGCCTGCTGCCGGGCTCGGTCAGCCAGGTGGTGCCGCACTGTGCGCACGGCCCGGTCGCCGTGGTGCGGGGGCCGGGCGAGCGCTGACCCGGGAGCCGCTCCGACGGTCGGTCCGGACGGCCGTCGGTATGCCGGCGCCCGGTTCGAGGCGACAGCTCGCGCGAGGGTGGCGAGACTGTAAACGAAGTGAGAGAGGAGGCCGCCGGATGCGACTTCGGACCTTCCTCGCACGGTTCCGGCGTGTGGCCACGCCCGGAGCGGCCGTCGCCGCGGTGCCCGCTGACCGTACGGGCGAGCCGACCGTCGAGCTGGCTCCGGTGCTCACCCGGCTCACGGGCGTACAGGACGAGGCGTCGGAGATCCGCGCCGGAGCCGCGGAGGAGGCCGCGGCCGTCGTACGGCGGGCGGCCCGGCAGGCCGGCGACATCGTGGCCGACGCCCGGGAACGGACGGAACGGGTGCGCACGGAAGCAGCGGCGTCCGCGTCGGCCGCGGCCCGTCGCGAGGAGATCGTGCTGCTCGCGGCCGGCCGCAGCGCGGCGGAGCAGGTGCGCAGGCGGGCCGGCGAGCGGATCCCCGCTCTCGCCGATCGCGTGACCGAGTACGCCCTCGGCCGCCCCGACGGCGTGGGGAGCGGCGCATGGGCGCCGGGTGGGTCGCCGGTGTGAGCAGGGCGGGAGCTCTGACGTCCCAGCGACTGGGGGCCGGCGCCACCCGGGAGCTGGCCGCGAGTGCGTCCCTCGCGCATGCCCTGCGCGGCCTGGACGGCTCTCCCTACCGGGCAGCGGTCGCCGCGGAATCGTCGCTCGCCGCCGCGCAGCGCGGTGTGACGGCCGCGCTGCTCTGGAATCTGCGGGTCCTCGCGGGGTGGCTGCCGCACGGCGGCGCGCGCCTGCTGCGGCCGCTCGCCTCGGGCTTCGAGATCGCCAACGTCGAAGCGCTCCTGCGGTCCTTCTCCGGCGCGGCGCCACCCCCGCCGCCCTATCGGCTCGGCACGCTCGGCACGTCATGGCGACGTCTCGAACGCGCCACTTCCGCAGGCGCCGTGCGCCGGGTGCTCGCCACCTCGCCCTGGGGCGATCCCGGCGTCGAAAGCCCCTGGGCCGTGGGGATCGGCATGCGCATGGCCGCCGCGGCCCGGACCGCGACCGTGGGGCCCGCACGCACGTGGGCCGAGGGCCGAGCCGCCCTTCTCGTGGCCCGCGAGGTGTTCGTCCACGGCCGGGTCCTGCCGACGCCGGTTCGGCTCCGTGCGGCGGCCGTCCTGGGAGCGCGCGCCCTGGAGGCGTCCGGCTTCCGCGAATTCCGGGACCGGCTCCCCACCGGAGCCCGCTGGTTCGTGGAGGGCGTCGACGACCTGGCGGACCTGTGGCGTGCGGAGGCCCGCTGGTGGGCGGCCCTGGACCGGGACGCGGAGGACATGCTGCGCGGCTCGAAGTACGGACCCGAAACGGTGGTGGGTGCGGTGGCCGCGCTCTCCGTGGACGCATGGCGCGTGCGGGCCGCGCTGGAGCTCGCGGCGCACGGCGGAGGGCCGATGGAGGTGTTCGATGACCTGGTCGGTTGAGAGGCTTCTGCCGGTACGGATGCGACGGGTGGCCCTCGTCGCCCCTTCGTCGGCGATGCGGGACGCCCTCGTGCGCGTCGCCGACGAGGGATGTGTCGAACTGGACGGGGCGGAGAACGGCGAATCCGCCGCGGCGGTCGCTGCAGCCCGGGGACTTCCGTCCGTCGCGCGTGCCGAGGCGTTGCTCACACCGACCGCACCCGACCTCGGGGCGCTGCGTCGGGAGCGTCGAGAGGACCTGCTGGCAGGGGAGGCGCAACTGGCGGCCTTCGACCGGGCCGCGGTCCGGCGCGGAGAAGTCGCGGCGCTGACCGGCTGGTGCCCCGCCCCGGACGTGCCGCGGCTCGCGGGACGGCTCGCGGCCGTCGGCGCGGCGGCGGTCGTGCTCCCGGCGCCACGAGGCGTCGAGCCACCGACGCTGCTGCGCGGGTCGCGCAGGCCGACGGGCTCGTTCGCGCCGCTGGTGACCACCTACGGCGCGATGTCCTACCGGGATCTCGACCCCTCGTGGCCGTCGGGGATCGTCTTCGTCGTGATGTTCGGCGTCATGTTCGGTGACGTCGGCTACGGCCTGCTGCTCCTCCTCCTGGCCCTCGCGCTGCGACGCGGGGTGCCGTCCTTCCTGGCGCGATACCGCCGGCTGCGGACCTTCCTGGCCGGGGCCGGGACCGCCACCGTCCTGGCCGGCCTCGCCTACGGGGAGTTCTTCGGGCCGACCGGGATCCTGCCCGTCCTGTGGCTCGATCCCCTCGACTCGCCGGAGCGGCTGCTGACCGCCTCGATCCTGTTCGGCGGAGTGCTCCTGGCACTCGCCTACGTGGCGGGCGCGGTCAACCGGTGGCGTGAAGGGGGTCCCGCGCGGGCCGTGTACGCCCCGACCGGCTGCGCCGGTCTCGCCGTGTACGCGTCCCTCGCCCTCGTGGGTGCCGGGCTGTACCTGGACGAGCGGGCGTACGCCGTCGCAGGTGCCGCTCTCTTCCCGCTCGGCCTGCTCCTCGCGGGCGCGGGGTTCTTCGCCGCCACTCCGGGCGGCGCGGCGGGCGCGGCCGAGACCGGCGTTCGCCTCTTCGAGGTGCTCGTTCGGGCCGGCACGAACACCGTCTCCTTCGCCCGGCTGGCGGCCTTCGGCCTCACCCACGCGGCGCTGGCGGACGTCATCTGGAGGGGAACCACCGGGCTCGCCCGGCAGGGACCCGGGCCGCTCGTGGCGGCCGTCGTGCTCTTCGGCGTCGCCACGGCCGTCTCGTTCGCCCTGGAGGCGCTGGTCGCCGGAGTCCAGTCACTCAGGCTGGAGTACTACGAGCTGTTCTCACGGGTCTTCGAGGAGCAAGGACGTCCGTTCCGTCCCTGGCACGTGCCGATGGCCGATCCGGAGGTGACCGCATGATCGCCTGGTTGCTCGCCCTGCCCTTCCTGGCCGCCGGCTTCTGGGTCTTCCGCAAACTCGCCAGGCGTGACGGGAGACGGTCCGTCCGATGGCTCGTGGTGTCGAACCTGATGATGTTCGCGGGAGCCCTGGCCCTCCTCGTCATGGGCCTCTCCGGAGTCGCGCTCGGCGCGCCCGCCCAGGCCGCGGCGACCGGGCCGAACGGGTCCGCCCTCATCGCGGCGGCCATCGCGGTGGCCGGGGCGTCGATCGGCGCGGCCGTGGCCGTCGCCTACACGGGCGCGGCCGCGCTGGCCGCCCTGAGCGAACGGCCGGAACTCTTCGGCCGGGCGATGGTCATCGTGGGACTCGCCGAGGGCATCGCCGTCTACGGCCTGGTGGTCGCGATTCTCCTGATCGGAAAGGCATGAGCGATGGGGACCGTCGCGGCCGTCGGTGAGCACATGAGAGTGCGCGGTTTCGCCCTGGCCGGTGTCCTCGTGTTCGAGGCGGAGCGCGCGGAGGACGTGCGGGAGGCCTGGCGGTCACTGCCGGACGACGCGTCCCTCGTGATCGTCACCTCCGCGGCGGCCGGAGTGCTGGGGCCGGAGCTGGCGGAAGGCGGCCTCCTCACGGTGGTGATGCCACCGTGAGGAGGCGGCGGGCCCGGCAGGCGCGGCCGGAGGGAGCGGACGGGGAACTCGACCCGGTGCGTGAGGCGCTGCTCCGCGCGGCGCGCGCCGACGCCGAGGCCGTCCTGGCGGATGCCGTCCGCCAGGCCGAGGAGCTCCTGGCAGCGGCTCGTGACGAGGCCGCCGCGATCCTGGAGCGGGCCCGGCAGCAGGGACGAGCGGACGGGCTGACGGCTGCGAACGCCCGTCGTACCGCCGCCCGCCTGACGGCCAGACGACTCGAGCTGGAGGCGGAGTCCGAGGCGTACGCGATGCTGCGCGCCCGGGTGCGCGAGTCAGTCCGCCAGGCGGCCGCCGACCGGACCGCCCAGGCCCGGCTACGGCGGCGTGCCCACGAGCTGCTCGGACCCCGGGCAGCGGTGGCCGCCGGGCCGGACGGCGGACTGACGGTGGCGGCCCTGGGCCGCCGGGTCGACCTCACCCCCGACACCCTGACCGACCGGGCACTGGAACGGTTCGGAGCGGAAGCGGAGGCCCTGTGGATGCCGTGACCCCGCCGCGAGTGCGCCGGGTGACGGGCCCCCTGGTGGAGGTGGACTACACCGGCGGCATGGCCATGGGGGAGCTGGTCCTGCTGGGCGACGCCGGGCTCACCGCCGAAGTGGTGGCGATCAGGGGCACGGTGGCCACCCTTCAGGCGTACGAGTACACCGGCGGTCTGGCCCCCGGCCACCCGGTCCGCCGGCTGCGCAGGCCCCTCTCGGTGCGGCTGAGCCCCGGCCTCCTCGGTGGTGTGTTCGACGGTCTGCTCAGGCCCCTCGACACGGCCGGCGAACGCCTGGCACCGGGGGAGTCCGCGGCACGGCCGGGAGAGCGCACCTGGACCTTCCGCCCGGCGGCGGCCGCCGGACAGCACCTGGCGGAGGGCGCCGTGCTCGGCGCCCTCGACGGAGCCGGGCCCGCGGTGCCGCTCCGCCTGCTGGTACCGCCCGGCTGCACGGGAACCGTCGACCGCGTCGCGCCGGAGGGCCGGTACGGGGAGGACGAGGTGCTGGCGGTGATCGCGGGTACGGAAGTGCGCATCGCGTCCGACTGGCCCGTACGCGTACCGCGCCCGGTACGGGAACGCCTCGTCGCCCGCGAACCGCTCGTCACCGGTCAGAGGGTGATCGATCTGCTCTTTCCCGTGACCCGGGGAAGCACCGTCGCAGTCCCCGGCGGGTTCGGGACCGGGAAGACCATGCTGCTCCAGCAGATCGCCAAGTGGTGCGATGCCGACGTCATCGTCTACGTGGGCTGCGGAGAACGCGGCAACGAGATGGCCGACGTGATCGACGAGCTGTCACAGCTGGCGGACCCGCGCACCGGCGGCCGGCTCTCCGACCGCACCGTGACCGTCGCCAACACCTCGAACATGCCGATGATGGCGCGCGAGGCGAGCGTCCACACCGGCGCCACGGTCGCCGAGTACTTCCGGGACATGGGACTCGACGCCGTGGTGATCGCCGACTCCACGTCCCGCTGGGCGGAGGCGCTGCGCGAGTTCGCCGCCCGCATGGGCCGGCTGCCCGCCGAGGAGGGCTACCCCGCCGACCTCGCCTCCGAACTGGCAGCCTTCTACGAACGCGCCGCCGCCGTGCGGACCCTGGGCGGTACCACGGGCTCCGTCACCGTCATCGGCGCCGTCTCGCCACCCGGCGGGGACCTGACCGAACCCGTCACCGCGCACACGGAGCGCTTCGTGCGGTGCCTGTGGTCCCTGGACCGCGACCTCGCGTACGCCCGTCACTACCCGGCCGTGTCCTGGCCCGACTCGTTCTCCAGGGACGCCGCCGCGCCGGCGGAGGGCGGATCCGGAGCGACGGCCGAGCGGCGCGGGCGGGTCGCGGCGCGCCTGGCCGAGGCCGACCGGCTCGCCGGACTCGTCGAACTCCTCGGGCTGACCGCCCTGCCGCCGGGCGAACGCGTCGGCGTGCTCGGCGGCAGGCTGATCCGCGAGGGCGTTCTCCAGCAGAGCGCGCTCTCGCCCCGGGACGCCTACTGCGCACCGCGGAAGACGGCCGCTCTCGCGGACGCCGTCCTGGCCGTGATCGACCGCTGTGCCGCCCTCGTCGACGCCGGGACGGACGTGGAGACCGTCGAGGCCGTCGACTTCACCCCGGTCCTGCGCGCCCGCGACGCGGCCGGGCCCGAGGACACGGCCGCCGTCATCGCGGCCCGCGACACGGTCCTGGCACGGCTGGCGGAGCCCGCATGAGCGGTGGCTACGAGATCGAGTACACCGCCGTACGGGAGCTGCACGGCCCGCTCGTCGTGGTCGGGGGAGTCACGGGCGTGGGGTGGGACGAGTACGTCCGGATCACACTCGACTCCGGCGAGCGCCGCCACGGGCTGGTCCTGGAGGTCGACGGGGATCTGGCCGTGGTCCAGGTCTTCGAGGACACGACCGGGATGAGCCCGGACACCACGAGGGTCGCGTTCGCGGGAACCCCGCTGCACGTGCCGGTCGGCGACGGCTGGCTGGGCAGGGTGTGCAACGGGCGGGGCGATCCCGTCGACGGCGGTCCGCCGGTCCTGGGCCGGGTCCGGGCGGCGATCGGCGGCACGCCGATCAACCCGGCGCGCAGGGAGCCGCCGACGGAGCCGGTGCTGACCGGCGTGGCCGCCGTCGACGTCCTCACCACCCTGGTACGCGGCCAGAAACTGCCCGTCTTCTCCGTCGCCGGCCTGCCCCACCTCGAACTCGCGATCCAGATCGCCGCCCAGTCCTCCTGCGGAGACGAACCCTTCAGCGTCGTCTTCGCAGGGATGGGCCTGACCCACGCCGACGCCGTACTCGTCCGTGACGGGCTCGCGGACCGCTCCGCGGACGGCGAACTGGTGCTGCTGCTCAACACCGCGGACGACCCGGTGATCGAGCGACTCCTGACGCCACGGCTGGCCCTCACCGTCGCCGAGGACCTGGCGTTCCGCGGCGGCCGGCACGTCCTCGTCGTCATGGGCGACATGACGGCCTACGCGGAGGCGCTGCGCGAGGTCTCCGCGGCCCGGGGGGAGATCCCCGCACGGCGTGCCTACCCGGGCTATCTGTACAGCGACCTGGCCTCGCTCTACGAACGCTGCGGAAGGATCCGCGGCCGGCCGGGATCGGTCACCGTCCTCCCGGTGCTCACCATGCCGGCCGGGGACATCACCCATCCCGTCCCCGACCTCACCGGATACATCACCGAGGGCCAGATCGTGCTGTCGAACGAGATCCACGCCCAGGGGGTCTACCCCCCGGTCGACGCCCTCGCCTCGCTCTCCAGACTGATGCGCAAGGGCGCGGGCGCCGGCCGTACCCGCGACGACCACCTGCCGGTCGCCGCGCAGCTCATCGCCGCCCTCGCCCGGGCACGGCAGGCACGGGAACTCGCCGATCTGATCGGAGAACAGGCCCTGAGCCCCGTCGACCGGCGCTACCTGGACCTGGAACGGGCCTTCCTGCGCCGCTTCCTCGCCCAGCGGCGCGGCGAACCACGCTCCCTGCACGAGTCGCTCGACACGGCGTGGCACGTGCTCCTGAACCTGCCCGAGAGCGAGCTCGGGATGCTTCCGGAGGCCCTGCTCGGCGCCCGGAAGAAGCCGCCCGACACGGAGGAGGACGAATGAGCGGGCGACGGCTCCCGCCGGGCCGGGAGGGCCGCCTGCGCCTGCGCCTGCGGCTCGACACGGCGCTGCGGGGAGCCGACGTACTGGAGCGCAAGCTGCTGTTCCTGCTGGAGCGGCAGCGAGCGCTGCGGGAGGCCGAGGAGGCGGCGGCCGGATTGTGGTCGGCCCGGCTTCGCGAGGCCGAGACGTGGCTGTTGCGGGGCATGCTGCTGAGCGGGGAAGAGGCTCTGGTCCAAGGGGCCGTGGCGGACCGGGCGAGGGTCGTGTTCGCGTACACGACCTCCATGGGCGTACGTCACCCCGCAGGCGTGACCTGGACACCCGCCGCCCGCTCACCGGACGACCCGTCGCCGCGCAACAGCGCCCTGGTGCGGGCCGAGGCGGCCTACCGAGAGGTGGTCAGGACGGCCGCCGAGTACGCCGCCGCGCACGAGGCGTCCCGCGTCGTGGCGGCCGAGGTCCGCAGGACACGGCAGCGCGTCCGCGCCCTGCGCCACCACTGGATCCCCCGGCTGAGCGGAGAACTGGCCGCCGCCGAACTCGGCCTGGAGCAGGCCGAGCACGAGGAATCCGTCCGCAGACGATGGGCCTCCGCGGCGGGCGGGACGGCGACGCCGGGTGCGTCACGCGCCTGACCCGGGGAAAGCCCTGTGCACCGCGGCGATCCGGTGCTGCGCCAGGGCGCGCACGATCCTCTCGAACGGCGCGTCGCCGCGGACACCCACCACCTCACGGGTCATCAGCGCGTCGACCCTGCGGTGACGCATCACCCGCTCCTCCCGTGCGCGGACACACCCGCCCCGTTCACCAGGCGATCGGCGCAGCCGTTCCAGGTGACGAGGACCTGGTAGTCGTCCTCGGTGAGTTCTCTTCCGCTGAGTTCGGCGAGCGCCTCGACGAACTCGAGGAAGTCCAGTGAGTCCATCTCGAACGTGTCACGGAGGGACGCGTCGGGGTCGAGCCCGGTGAAGTCGGCGTCGGGGACGACGCGCTGTACGGCCTGCTGGACGAACGTCCTTGCCTCGTCGTGGTTCACAGTTCCTCCGGTTGGTGCAGGAGCCGGTCCAGGGCGGTCAGTAGCCGGGCGCCGGTGGCACCGTCCGCCGCGCGGTGATCGGCGGAAAGCGTCGCCGTCACCGTGGGGCGTACTCCCAGGAGGCCGTCGACGGCGACCGGCCGTTCGGTGATCCGGCCGAGGCCGACGAGCGCGACCTGCGGCGGGTAGACGACCCCGAACACGGCTTCGACGCCCTGGTCGCCGAGGTTGGTGACGGTGATGCTGGGGTCGGCGGTCTCGGACGACCGGAGACGGCCATGACGTGCCCGTGCCACCAGGTCCTTGAGCGCGGCCATGACCTCCGGCACGGAGAGCGTGTCGGCGTGGGCGAGGGCCGGGACGACGAGGCCGCCGCCCCGCAGGGAGACGGCGACCCCGAGGCGGACCTCGTCGGCGGGGACGAAGCCGTCGTCGATCCAGTGGCCGTTGAGTTCGGGTACCCGGCGTGCCGCCAGTGCGACCGCCTTGAGCATGAGTGCGGCAGGCACCAGGTGGGCGGACAGAGGCAGTTCGCGGTTGCGGGCGTGCATCCAGTCCAGGGCCGCCGCCATGTCCACGGTCGTGGAGAGGTAGAAGTGGGGGATCTCGCGCTTCGAGCGGGACATCAGGCGGGCGGTCGCCGTCCGCGCCGCGTGCTGCAGCACGGGAGGCCGCGCCGCCTTGGAGGCGGTCCTGACGTCCTCCGCGCGGACGGTGCCGCCCCGGCCCGTGCCGGTCACCTGGCCGAGATCGACCTCCAGTTCGGCAGCGAGCCTCCTCGCGAGCGGTGACGCCTTCACACGGGCCGGCGCACGCGTACGGCGCGCAGGCGCAGCGGCCTCCGGCCGCTGTGCCGGCTCCGCGGCCGTCCGGACCGGTGCCGTGCGCCGGGGGAGCGGGAGACCGTCCCGGAGCCGGCGTTCCTCGGCGCCGTCCGGGCCGGGTTCGGCCTTCGCCTCGCGAGCGGTCGCGGTGGCCTCCGGCCGCCGTCCGCGTGCGGAGACCCGCTTCCGGCTCCCGGTGGTCTCCGGCGGCTGTACGGGCGTGTCACCGACAGGCCCCGACAAGGCCGGGCGCGCCCCGGCAGGCGCGGGCGCAGGCTGAACTTCCGCGCCCTCCACGTCGGCCCGGGTGATCCTCCCGCCCGGGCCCGAGCCGTGGACGGCCGTGAGATCGATGTGCCGGTCCTCGGCGATGCGGCGGACCAGGGGGGTCGTGAGGGGGCGCTCGCCGGTGGACGCGGCGATCAGGGCCAGGGCAGTGCCCACGGGCACGGTGGTGCCCTCGTCGACGAGGAGCGCCTCGACCGTACCGCTCTCGAAGCACTCGACCTCGATCGCGGACTTGGACGTCTCGACGACCGCGACGACGTCGCCCCGGGTGACCTGGTCGCCCGGGTGCACCAGCCACTGGGACAGCGTGCCCTCGTCCATGTCGGCCCCGAGGGACGGCATCGTGAACTCGGCCATCTCAGTCCACCGCCCGGTGGGCCGCCGCCACGACGCCGGCCGGCTGAGGGAGGGCCGCCTCCTCCAGCCCGCGCGCGTACGGGATGGGAACCTCCGCACTGCAGACCCGCTCGACGGGAGCGTCCAGGTCGAAGAACGCCTGCTCGCAGATGCGTGATTCGATCTCGGCGGACAGGCTTCCGCTGCGCCATCCCTCGTCGACGACGACGGCGCGGTGGGTGCGCCGGACCGAGGCGACGATCGTGGCGTCGTCGAGGGGCCGCAGGCTGCGCAGGTCGACGACCTCGGCGCTGATCCCCTCGCCGGCGAGGCGTTCCGCCGCTTCGAGTGCCTTGGGCACACAGCCGCCGTAGGCGACGACCGTGACGTCGGTTCCCGCGCGGCGGATCGCGGCGCTGCGCAGGTCGACACGCCGGACCGCCGGATCGAGGGTCCCCGAAGCGTTGTACAGAGTGCCGTGCTCGAATACGAGCACCGGGTCCGGATCGGCCAGCGCGGCCGCCAGCACGTGGCGGGCGTCGTCGAGCGTGGCCGGTGCCAGCACGTGCAGGCCCGGGATGTGGGCGTACCAGCCTTCGAGGCTGTGGGAGTGCTGGGCGGCCAGCTGCCGTCCCGCGCCCGTCGTCATCCGGATCACCAGCGGCACGCCGAGCTGTCCGCCGGACATGTGCCGCAGGGTGGCGGCGTTGTTGAGGATCTGGTCGAGCGCGAGCAGGCTGAAGTTGACGGTCATGATCTCGACGATCGGCCGCATCCCGGCGAGGGCGGCGCCGATTCCCGCACCGACGAACGCGGACTCCGACAGCGGGGTGTCCCGGACCCGGTCCGGGCCGAACTCCTCGAGCAGACCGAGGCTCACGCCGAAGCAGCCGCCGTAGCGGCCGACGTCCTCACCCATGAGGAAGACCCGGTCGTCCGAGGCGAGTGCCTCCCGCAGCCCTTCCCGCAAGGCTTCCCGGTAGGTCGTGCCACCGCCGTCCGGGTGGGCGCCCGGTCGGGTACGAGCGCTCATGACGGTACCTCCTCGCCTTCGCCGGTGACATGGAGCAGCAGGGTCTCGGCCGGTTCCTCGGGAGCCTCCTCGGCGGCCCGGACCGCGCGGTCGATCTCCTCGGCGACCTCACGTTCCAGGACGTCCAGGGCGGCCGCGTCGACCAGGCCGGCCTTCCGGAGACCCTCTGTGAGGCCGGCGACGGGGTCGTGGCGCTTCCACTCCTCGATCTCCTCCTTGGGCCGGTAGCGGTCCGGGTCGTACATGGAGTGCGCGCGGAACCGGTAGGTCCGTGCCTCCAGGAAGTGCGGGCCGTTGCCGGCGCGGATGGACTCGACGGCTCCGCGTGCCGCCTTCTCCATGGCGTGCACGTCCATGCCGTCGACGGCCCAGGCGGCCATGCCGTACGACGCGGCGCGCATCGCCAGGTCGGTCTGGGCGTGTTCACGCGCGAGGGCCGTCCCCATCGCGTACAGGTTGTTCTCACACACGAAGAGCACGGGCAGTCCCCAGAGCGCGGCCAGGTTGGCGGTCTCGTGGAACTCGCCCTCGGCGAAGGCGCCGTCGCCGAAGAAGCAGCACGTGACACGGGATTCCCCGCGCATCCGGTCGGCGAGGGCCAGTCCTGCCGCGAGCGGCAGTCCGCCGCCGACGATCGCGTTGCCGCCGAAGAAGCGGCGCTCGGCGTCGAACAGGTGCATGGACCCGCCGCGGCCGTGGCTACAGCCCGTGGTCTTCCCGTACATCTCCGCCATGACGGCTTCGGTCGTCACTCCGCGGGCCAGGGCGTGACCGTGTTCGCGGTACGTGGAGACCACCGAGTCCCGCTCGTCGAGCGCCTGGTGGACGCCGACGGCCACGGCCTCCTCGCCGATGTACAGGTGGACGAAGCCCCGGATCGCCGCCGCGCTGTAGAGCTCGACGCACCGTTCCTCGAAGCGGCGGATGAGCAGCATCCTCCGCAGCAGTTCCAGGTCATGGGCCGCGTCGGTGGTGGGGGAGGGGGCGGAAACGGGGGCCGCCGCGGGCGCCCGGGCGCGGGTGCGCCGGGGGCGCTTGGCGTCCGGGGTCCTGGCGGGCGTTCCGCCGTGAGTGCCGGCCATCACCGCTCCTTCCCCGAGTCCCGGGATGCGCCGGCCGGGCCGGCCGGCTCCGGGGTCTCCAGCGTCGACACATCGCCCTCGGGCAGGCCCAGTTCACGGGCCCGCAGCAGTCGGCGCATCACCTTTCCGCTGCGGGTGTGCGGCAGGTCGTCGACGAACTCGATCTCCCGTGGCGCGACGGCCGGGCCGAGGCGCCGGCGGGCGAACGCGACGAGGTCACGCCGCAGCTCGGCGCCGGCCTGGTACTCGGTGCGCAGCAGGACGAACGCCTTGACGATCGCGCCCGCCAGCGGGTCCGGGCGCCCGATGACGCCGGCCTCCGCCACCGCCGGATGCTCCATGAGGGCGCTCTCCACCTCGAACGGTCCGATGAGATGCCCGGCGGACTTGATGACGTCGTCCGCGCGGCCGACGAACCAGAACCAGCCCTCGGCGTCACGGCTGACCAGGTCGCCCGTCAGGTACCAGCCGTCGGCGAAGCACGCCTCGTATCGCTGCGGCTCGTGCAGGTAGCCGCGGAACATCGAGGGCCAGCCCGCCCGCAGAGCCAGCTCGCCCTGCACGCCCGGGTCCCGCAGGATCTGGACGTGCCCGCCGTCCACCGCGGCCCGGCCGTTCTCGCCGCACGCGAGCACCGCGGCCTCGACGCCGGGCACCGGACGACCCATCGAGCCCGGCCGTACGGGGTCGGCCGCGAAGTTGGCGATCATGATGGCGCCGGTCTCGGTCTGCCACCAGGTGTCGTGGACCGCCACGCCGAGCGCCTCGCGGCCCCAGTGCACCGCCTCGGGATTGAGCGGCTCGCCGACGCTCGCGACGAACCGGAGCGACGAGAGGTCGTGACCCGCGGTCGGCGGGCCGCCGGCGCGGGGAGCGGCCCGCATGAGCATGTGGAGCGCGGTGGGCGCGGTGTACCAGACGGTCACGTGCTCGTCGGCGAGGATGCCGTACCAGCGGCCGGGGGCGAAGTCGCCCTCGTCGACGACGGTCGTCACGCCGTGGGTGAGCGGAGCGATCACGCCGTACGACATTCCGGTCACCCAGCCGGGATCCGCGGTGCACCAGAAGACGTCTCCTTCGTGCAGGTCGAGGGCGTAGGCGGCGGTGACGTGATGGGCGAGGACCGCGCCGTGCACATGCATGGCGCCCTTGGGAGTGCCCGTGGTGCCGCTGGTGAAATGCAGCAGTGCCAGGTCCTCGGGGCCGGTCGGTGCCACCGTGTACGCGTCCGGCGCGGCGGCCGTCAGAGCGGGGAGGGAGAGGGTGCCCGGGGGAGGATCGTCACCGGGATCGAGGAGCAGGACGTGCCGCAGCAGCCGAAGCCGGGAGCGCACCGGTGCCACCTTGCGCTCGTACAGCTCCCGCGTCGTGACGAGAACCCGCGCGTCGCCCAGCTCCATGCGCAGCGCGACGGGTTCGGGGCCGAAGGCGGTGAAGAGCGGGCACACGACACGGCCGGCACGCAGGGTGCCGAGGACGGCGGCGTACAGCTCGTAACGGCGGCCGAGCAGGGTGAACACGACCTCGCCGCGGCCCACGCCGAGCGTCTGGAGGACGTGGGCGAACCGGGAGCTGTCGCCGGCCAGCCGGGCATAGCTGACCGGCCGCACGGATCCGTCGCGGGCGACACAGCGCAGCGCGACCCGTTCGCCGTTGCCCTCCACGAGATGACGGTCGACCGCCTCGTACCCGATGTTGACGCCGCCGTCCGGCAGCCCGGCGAGCCGTGCGCGCTCGCGCCGCCAGGAGAACGTGGCTCGGGCGCTCTCGTAGTCGGCCATCACCGGGGCCACCCACAGCATGTTCATCGCGGTGGCTCCACGTCGAGGGCGAGATTGTCGTAGGCGTACTCGATCGACTCGTGCAGGGCGACCACCCCGTCGACCGAACGGCACAGACGTACGATCACCGGGACGTCGGCTCGCTCGTCGACGCGCCCGGTCAGGGTCACCACCCCGTCCGCGACCGTCACGCGAACCGCGTCGGGCGCGAGCCGCAAGGTGTCGGCCAGCACGTCGTGCTCGATCTCGTCCTGGATGGCGGAGTCGCTGCGCAGGAAGGGCCGCAGCAGATCGCTGCGGCTGACGATGCCGACGAGCCGACCGGTCTCGTCCGTCACGGGGAGCCGTTTCACGCCCTTGCGATGCATGGTGCGGGCGGTCTCGACGAGGTTCCAGGCCGCCTGCGCCGCGACGGCCGGCGTGGTCATCAGGCCGGCCGCCGTCTCCGCGTCCGGCAGATCGCGCTCCTGGGCAAGCAGCCGGACTCCGGGCCCCCGGCCCTCCGGGTCGGGGAGTTCGGCGGTGGCCCGCAGCAGATCGGCCTCCGACACCACGCCGAGCAGGCGTCGCTCCTCGTCGACGACCGGGACCGCCGAGATGTCGTGGTCGGCGAAGAGACGGGCGATCTCCTTGAACGGGGTGGTGGGAGCGGCGGTGACCACGTTGTGCGTCATCACTTCGAAGACGGTGCGGTGCTGCATGACGCTCCTCCTTCACCGGACGGGCGAGCCCCGTGGACCCCAGCCTCATGCGCGGACCTTCCCGGCAGGAGTGCCGAACGGTCCCCTTCCGGGACCGTTGGCCCCTATGCGGCTCCGGCCGGCCGGCCCGCAGGGCGACCCGTCCTACGACGTCCGCCGGTCGGACAAGGACCGGGTCACTCCGGTCTTCCCCGGGGCCCTGACGCGCGCGTGTCCGGCACTTCACGCACTCAGCCGCGAAGGCGGCTACGCCGCGGCCGTGAACTCCGCCGAGGCGTCCACCACTCCGGGCACCGCGCGGGCCAGACGCACCGCCAGGTCCGCGGGTACGGACGCCGGCAGCCGTCCGGTGAGTGTCACCGCGCCGTCCACGACCCGGACGGTGAGCGTGGCATCGCCCTCGGGTATCAGGTGGGTGAGGATCTCGTGGCGTACGTCCTCGGCGAGTTCGGCGTCGGAGCGGAGATAGACCTTGAGCAGGTCGCCGCGGCTGACGACGCCGACCGGGCAGCCGTCGCCGTCCACCACGGGGAGCCGCTTGAGACGTCCGCGCCCCATCAGGCGGGCCGCGCCCGCGATCGTGGCGCCGCGGGGGACCGTGACGGCCGGAGCCGACATGAGGCGGGCCGCCGTCGGTTCGCCGGCGCCGCCGTCCGCTTCGTCGCCCGGGACCTTGGCGAGTACATCCGCCTCCGACACCACGCCGACGACCCGGCCCTCGGGCGACAGCACCGGAACCGCGCTCACGCCCCAGCGCCGCAGAGTGCGGACGAGCTCCCTCACCGGGGTGTCGAGCTTCACGGACACCACGGCGTGGGTCATCACGTCGTCGACGGTACGCAGGTGCTTCATGACAGCCTCCGACGGTCACGTCCTCACGGCCTCGCCTGCCCCGGCCGCGCGTCACCACGAATCTGCGTCGTCCGGACTCGGCCCCGCAAGGGCCGAACGGGGTCCGGTCGTTGCCCGGCCAGCCCTGGTGCCGGCCGTGCCGGCATGGTTCGCTGAGAGTGAGGAAGGACCCCGCGTGAGGACGCGGAGCAACGGCGTCAAGCCGCGCACCGCGCAATCAGGATCCGCGAGAAGCGGATGGGCCCTTCCTTCCGTCGCGCATCCGTCCGGCGCGCACGCTGCGGCTGCATCCGGAGGTAGCGGGCCCGCGCCGGGGCCGATGCGTGGTGTGGCCGGTTCACGCCGGGGGCACGACCGTGAGCGGCGCGTGACTGTGGTGGATGACCGCGTGGGAAAGGTGGGGAAAGCGCGCGCGTGCGACCTCGGGAGCGTCGGGCCGTTCAGAGGCCGACCACGATCGGGGGACGTCCTTCTTTGGGCGTCATGGCCGTCTCCTCCGGCACGAGGGTGTGCGCGGGCGGCTGACCACGCCCGTGGGCTGAGCAGAGCCGAGTCGCAGGCGAGTGCTCCGAGGCGGCCGCCACGGTATGAGGTGCGGGTCGGTCCGAGGGGCAGGCGTGTACACGCAGGCGCGTACACGCCTGCCGCCGCGCGCCGGCCGGCCGGGACGGCCGGCGGCCGTGGTGCCTCCGTAGCGAGCCCGGTCGGCCATGGGCACGCACCACCGCTCGGTCGGGCCCCGACAGCGCGTGCCTCGACCGGTCACCGTTCATGGCCAGTGAACAGCGGTTGGCGGAAGCCCGCAGTGAGCCGGCACTTCGGAGCGTATTGCCGGGCTTCCCGACCGCAGGGACAGGGTGACGAGGCCCTGCTCCTCGGCCGGCGCGAAGGCCGCGGTGTCCATCACCCTCCGTTCCAGCGCCTCCCCCGACGCACGGGTTCCCCCGGAGTCGGGGCCTGATGGACGTCGCCCACCGGGCCCCGGACCGCGCGGGACGGTGTCGCCGAGGGACCCTGGCGAGGGTGGACCCGTCGCAGCTCGGCCGGCGGGCGGTGGACCGGGAACTCCGACAGGTGGCAGTCTGCGTTCGGCCAACCCCTTCGAGGTTGAGCTGATGCCCTCGACTCCTTGAGTGACGCGGCCGGGGTGCACGTACCCTCGACGCCATGGGTGACGTTCTTCCGCTACTCGCGATCTTCGGTGGTTTGGCCACGGTGCTCGCTGCCCTCGTGTGGCTGGCGCGCCACGTTCGGCGCCGGGGCACAGCGGGCGCGGCAGTCGGCGCGGCGTTGGCCTCGTGGGAGGAAGCGTGGCGTGTGACTGCTCACGAGTCCCACTGGGAGATCAAGGCGCAGGCGGAGCGTCAGGCCCCGGTGTTGTCGCCTGACCGCTACTGGCCGAACAGCCGGCACGAAACGAGGCCGGGTGGGCGGAGCCGTGGACCTTCCGTATCCGGGCCCCGCAGAGGAAGCATGGGGCTGCGTCGCCGTGTACAGCGATGGCGGCAACGCGGCTGACCGGGTCCGACGTCCCTTCAGGGGATCAATGGCACAGGACAGCAGCGGCTTCGGCTGATGGGGAACGTGAGGAGAGCCGTACGGGTTGGGGAGATCGTACGTCTTCCTCGGCCCGTACGGCTCTCTCGCACCGTGTCTGCACGGGCGCATCAAGGCGTCGGGTCGGGGCGCGCGTAGCCGAGTTGGCCGTTCCGTGGATGGCGAGGGGCGGCGTGCCCAGCCATCAACTGGTCTTCATTGACCGGGTGATCGCGGCCCTGGTGATCCTGCGTTTCCAGCTTCGCCGCCAGGCCGCACGCCCCGGCCTCAGTCGCGCACCACACCGCAAAAGTAACGGTCCGTGTCGCGAGTACCTGCGGCGCCGGGGCATCCGGTACGCGATCCCGGAGAAGACCGACAGCCTGACCGCCCGCCTGCGCAAAGGCTCCGCGGCGGGCGGCGGCCGCCCTGCATCGACGAGGAGCGGTACAAGACACCCAACACCGTCGAACGGGCTGTCAATCGGTTGAAGCAGCACAGGGCGGTGGACACCCGCTACGACAAGCGCCGTTACGTCTACCTCGGCACCGCCACCGTGGCAGCCCTCGCGATCTGGCTCCGAACGTGATCGACAGGCAGGCTAGTCGGCGACGACCCCCGTGTTCTGACAGGCGGTCAGCAGCCAGCGGCCGTCGGCTTGCTTCGAGATCACGTACAGCGGGGCGCCCTCGCTCTCCTCGCCCGGGGCCAGGTAGCGGACGGACCTTGACCGCCGCGACGTCGGGGCGGATGAAGAGCACGTGGACCACCTCGTAGGTGACCTTGCCGTCCCAGCTTGCCGCGGGGAGGACCTTGCGGGTGAACTCCGCGATCGCGTCGAGGCCGATGAGGACCTTGCCGTGGGCCGTCGTCCAGATCGCGTCCGGGTGGAAGAGGCTGAGGAACTCTTCGGGGTCCTTGTTCTGCTGGGAGTGCTCGACGGTCGCGACGAGCTGGTCGATCGCTTCGATGTCCGCCGCGTGGGATGTGGATTCCGTGGTCATGTGGATCACCGTCACACCTCAAGCGTGGTTGAGGTCAAGCGTGTGAGCACATGGCGATGTGAGACCGACCGGACATCTGGCGTGGTTCCGGTGCAAGCTGCCCGGGGAAGGCCCAGGACGACGAGCCGGGAACGAGACATTTGCATGATCGGCCGGACAAGTCCCAGGAGC
Source organism: Streptomyces sp. NPDC003943 (assembly GCF_053605265.1). Lineage (NCBI taxonomy): Bacteria > Bacillati > Actinomycetota > Actinomycetes > Kitasatosporales > Streptomycetaceae > Streptomyces > Streptomyces sp. NPDC003943. Next base: position 44,594 of record NZ_JBSGIW010000006.1, read on the forward strand.
TGTCCGGTGGTCAGCCCCGCGCTGTACGAGTGCGGCGCGGGGGTGAACAACCGGATCGAGGGGAGACCGGTCATGCCCGGGATTCGGGGCCGATGTCTCTTCTGGCGGGACTGGGCATGTCGGCCCGCACCCCTACGTGGCCGGTTCCCGCCGGCCGTGGCGGCGCGCTGATCCCGTCGACGACTCCGAGGTCACGACGCATGGCATCCCCCATGGCCTGGATTCGTGGCCAGAGTGCCTGCTGCGCCTCCGCCGCCGTTTGGAGCGTCTCGCCGGGGCGTGGGTTGCCCTGCTCCTGACGCTTCACCTGCCCGTACACGCGGGTCAGTTCGTCGTTGACCTCCTGGGCCGCCACGAGCACCGCACCAGGGGCGATCATGATCGCCTCCGACCAGCGATTGCGCTGAGCGTCCTTGGCTTCCTCCAGCACCCGCACGTCCTCGTCCCCGACCTCACGATCCCGCATGACGTAGAGGTGCCGACTGAGAGCCGTGGCGAACTGCCGGGCGTCTCGGTGCAGATCGGTGTAGCTCTTGCGGCGCAGCTCGCGATCCTCGCGCGCCTCCTGAATGGACCGGCTCAACGCCAGCTCGCGCTGCTTGGTTCGGTCAGCGCCACGCTGAGTCAGCAGCGCGGCCCCGAGAGTTCCTGCAACGCCGACCACCGCGATCAGTACCGCCCCCATGTCCATGACCAGGACTCTAGTGTCCCGAGTCGAAGATGCGTCGGCAGTGGACGGCGACGGCTACCCGGCCGGCGACAGCTCTGGTCGTCCGACCGCGGACGTGATCGCTTGGACAGGTCCCAGTGCCGCTCGGGATCGTCAAAGGATGATTCATCAGGGGCGCATGGTCAGGTTCCGCGTGAACGCGTGCCCGTGGAGGGCGGCCCGGGTGGTTCCTCGAGCACGCTCCAGGCGATCGGGCCCAGGAGGTCGGCCAACCGCTGGAAGACGTCGATGAGCATGTCGTCCACGGTGAGGACGCCCACGACTCGGTGATCCTCCAGGACGGGCAGGCGACGGACCTCGGCCGTGCGGAAGGTCCGGTAGGCCACGTGGATGTCGTCGGTGACGTCTACCGTGATCACGGGCGAGGTCATGACCGAATCGATCACCTCGTTCGCGTCGAGGCCCCGTGCGAGTGCGGCCAGCGCGAGGTCGCGGTCGGTGACGATGCCGCGCAGGGCCCCTCCCTCGGTGACGATCACGGAACCGACCCCGTACTCGGCCATCTGTTGGGCGACTTGTCGCACCGGTGTCCCTGCGGGCACGGTCACCGCCGGACGGCTCATCGCGTCGTAGACCTTCATCAGTCCTGGTTCCTACAGTCCCTGGATCTCCTCCAGCCCTTCGGCCGGTGCTGTGACGGCCTGGGCCAGGACCGGCACCTGGTTCTCCAGGATGCGCAGCCTCTCGTGGCCGTTCGGGGCGATGTTCTCGGTCATCACGGGTCGCCTTTCTGCCGGAGGAGAAGGGAGCGGGACGCTCCCGGATGTCGGGGCGAGTCGTGCCGTGGGGTTGTCGGGGGGCGGTCGCATCGGCGTTCGCTGTCAGTCCGGCTCCATGGCGGGACGGCGGAAGAGCAGGGGGCCGGTGTCGTGCGGGCGTACGGCTGTCAGCGCCTGGGAGACCGCGGCTTCCAGGGAGCCGCTGGTGTCGATCGGGACGGCTTCCGCCCACGGCGGCTCCCGCGCTGCCATGGCGAGCGCCACGTCGAGGTCGGCGTCGGACGGTCCGGTGGCGCGGCCCTTCAGACGGGCCGCCGTCATCTCGTCCGGGATCCGGCAGTGCAGAGCCACGAGGTCGGCGCCGGCGCGCTCGGCCGTGCGGTGTGCGGCTTCGCGCTGCGCGGCGTTCGACCAGGTCGCGTCGAGGACGACGGACTCGCCGCGGGACAGCAGGCCGGCTGCGTGTTCCAGCAGGGCCGCGTAGGTCGTGGCGGTCCGCTCGGGCGTGTACAGGCCCTCGCCGTACGGGGCGGAAGCGGGCTGTTCCGCGGGGATGCCCGCGAGTTCCTTGCGCAGGCGGTCGGTGCTGAGCAGGGTGACGCCCAGACGGTCGGCCAGCGCGCCGGAGAGGGTGGACTTTCCGCTCCCGGGAAGCCCTCCCACGAGGATCAGGCGGACGGCGGAGGTACGCAGGTGACGCAGGGTCGTCGTGATCAGTCGCCGTGCGGCGGGGCCGGCGTCCGGCGCGCCTTGACGGGCCTGGATCAGGGAGACCTTGGCGCGGACGAAGGCGCGGTAGGCGACGTAGTGGTGACGCAGCGAGGGTGGCGCGGGGTCGCCGGAGTACTCGCTGTACCGGGCCAGGAAGAACTCCGCCAGATCCGGGGCGTGGAGCTGTTCCAGGTCCATGGCGAGGAAGGCCGCGTCGTCCAGGCCGTCGACGTAGCGCAGGTGGTCGTCGAACTCCAGACAGTCCAGGACGCGGGGGCCGTCGTCGAGGCAGAAGATGTCATCGGCGAGCAGGTCGCCGTGGCCGTCGACGATCCGGCCCTGCTCGACGCGGGTGTCGAACAACAGCTCACGCCCGGCGAGATAGCGGCGGGCCAGCCGCTCCACGTCCTCCACTCCCTCGGGCAGAGGGCCTTCTCCGCACATCTCACGAACCTGAATGAAGCTCGTCTCCCAGCGCGACGACAGGGCGTCCCGGCTGCCCTGCGCGTCCACCTCCGGTGTGCGGGGTGCGCTCGCGTGACAGGTGGCGAGGAGCCGTGCGACGGCTCGCAGGGCGTCGTCGACGACGGCTCCTTCCCGTACGAGCCGGGACAGGCAGCGGTCCGCCGGCATGCGGCGCATCGCCACGAGGGGCTCGGGCGCCTGCGTGTCAGGGACCCGGATCTCGCCCACACCCAGGTAGACGTCCGGGGCGAAGCGCCGGTTGAGCGTGACCTCCCGCTCGCATGCGGCCCGCCGTGCCTCCGTGGTGGTGTAGTCCAGGAACTTCAGGTCGACGGGCTTCTTGAGCTTGTAGGCGCGCTCGCCGACGAAGAGCACGACCGCGGTATGGGTCTCGCGCACCTCCGCCCGCGGGAGCGCGCCGGTGTCAAGGGCGGCGCCCGGCCGGAGCGCGGCAGTGTGCTCCTGGCGCACCTTCGCGGTCAGTTCGTTCAATGGGGTCGGCTCAGTCATGGGGGACGACGGCGACAGGGCAGCGGGCGTGGTGCAGGGCGGCGTGGGCTACGGGGCCGAGGCGTGGTGCGAGGGCGGGACGGTGCTCGCGCCGGCCGACGACCAGCAGTTCGGCGCCTTCGGCGGCGCGCACGACAGCCTCGGCCGGGCTTTCGAGTCGGACGGCGTCGACCGGCTCCACGTCGGGGAACTTCTGGCGCCAGGGACGAAGAACCTCACCCAGCTGCTTCCGCGCATCCTCCGTGATCTCCTGGGTGACCTCGTGGTCCACTCCCCAAGGCGTGTGTGCGTGGAGCGGCAGACTTCGGCCGTGGACGACCTGGAGGGGCACGCCGCGGGCCGCGGCAGCCTCGAACGCGAAGGCGAGCAGGCCGTCGCAGGGACCGTGCAGCTTCAGCGCGACCACGACGCCACGAGGGGCGGGCGACGGGCCCGGTTCGTGGGCCTTTGTGCGGACCAGGACCACGGGCCGCGTGGCCCGTGCCACGACGGCCATGCTGACGGAGCCGAGGAAGTAGCTCTCGGCGGACGTCAGGCCGCGCGAACCCAGCACGGTCAGCTCGGACTCCGATGCCGCCTTCACCAGAGCGTTCTGCGCGTCGTCGGCGACCAGGTTGCCGACGACCAGGAGGCCCGGGTGGCGGGCCTGGAGTTCCGCCTGCGCCTTGTGCACGAGCTGCTTCGCCCAGTAGTTCTGATCGATCTCCGGTGCGGCGCGGACCGGCTCGGGCGCGAGCATGGGCCAGGCATGCATCAGGCGCAGCGTGACCTTGCGCCGCTCGGCCTCGTAGGCGGCCCAGTGAGCGGCTGCCATGCTCTCGGGCGAGCCGTCGAGGCCGACCGTGACGACGGGCTCCATGGCGACTGCCTCCCTCTCGAACGACGCCGGAAGCAGGGGTGCGCGGGTGCCGGCGACCGAGGGCCGAAGCACGCCCCCTTCCTTTCATTCGAGGAGTACCCCAGATCGTCCGGCCGCGCATGCGGGCGGCGACGTGGCCCGGCTCGGGAGCGGTGCGGGCCCGACCTCGCCCACCTCTCATGACGCGCGAGCGGGAACCGTCGCAGCCGTGCTCCGGAGGGGCCGGTCGGTCCCCGCGAGCCGTGCCCGTTCGGCCCCTTCCGAGGCCCGTCCGGCACTCGGAGACCACGCCGCCAGGCGGGGAGGCTGGGGCTGACAGGTCGATCCACGACGCGAGGAGCGAACGGCCATGGCAAGCGACATGGAACGGCGTCGCAGCTTCCTCTCCGATTTCCCCGACGTCAGGGACTTGTTCGGAGACTTTCGCCGGCCGATGTGGCGTACGGCTTTCGGCCGCCACGCCATCCCGATCGAGGTGATGAGTGGGGAGGGACGGTATGTGCTCAGGGCGGAGCTGCCCGGTGTGGACCCGGACAAGGACATCACCATCACGGTGGACGGCGACGTGCTGACGGTCAGCGCCGAGCACGAGGAGAGCAGCGAGACGAAGGACCACTCCGAGTTCCGCTACGGCTCCTTCGAGCGCGCGGTGCGCCTGCCGGAGACGATTGACCCCGAGGACGTGAAGGCAGAGTACGCCGACGGCATCCTCACCGTCAGCGTCCCCTTCCGGCAGCCTCAGGAGACGCGCTCCCGCACCGTTCCCGTGACCCGCGCCGGGGAATCCGGCGAGACGGAATCCACCGTATGAAACCCCGTCGGATTCCCGATCCACCCTGCGGGGGCGATGCCGTCACACCGCGCTGAGTCCGTGCGGGCCCGGCGAGGGCCGTCCCACCGGGAGGCCCGTCATGCGCGACGGAGCGACACCGTCCCCAGGGCGGCCGCGACCGCCCTCGCCCGCGCCACCGGCGCGGCGCCGGCAGCCCGTTTGGCGGCGTGGCGGTGGCGCAGTGGGGGCGGATGCGCTGCGGCCGGTGGCGGGATACGGGGCGGTGGCGGGATCCTGGAAGGAGACGGCCGCGCGGCGGTCTCGCGTGGTCGCAGAGCACGAGGAGGCAGGCCATGACACGACACCTGGAGTGGAAGGTCGGCCTGGATCTGGTCGAGGACAACGGCAGGACCAAGGCGGAGGCCCGTCTGGACACCGGCACGTCGAAACTCACCGGCCACGGCTCCGCTCGGTGCAACCCGACGGACGTGGACGTACCGGCGATCGGCGACGACCTCGCCGCGAGCCGGGCCATGACGGATCTGGCCGGCAAGCTGATGAGGGAGGCCAACCGGGAGATGGAGGCCGTGGGCGCGGACACCGTGCCCCAGCGCACCGGACCCGGATACGGCTGGCCGGAGGCGGTCCAGTAACCGACCGCCCCGCGTCCCGGGCCCGCCCATGGCGGCGCGCCCGGGACGCGTCACGCCGGGTCCGTCTCCCGGCGTGACGCGTGTGCGGGGCCCGTACGGCGCCGGCCCGTGCGTCAGGCCCGCGCGTCCGGCCCGTGTGGTGCCAGCCGGCGGGTCCGGAAGCCCGCGCGTCCGGCCCGTGCGGCGCCGGCCCGCGCGTCCGGCCCGCGCGTACCGGGCTCAGTCGTCCGCTTCGTCCGCTGCCTCGTCCGCCTCGTCCTCGTACGCCAGCCGGTCCACGACCTCCACCACGCCGTCCACGTCCTCGCAGAGCCGTACGAAGATCGGCGCGAGGCTCCGGCGCGGCAGCGTGCCGGTCAGCGTGACCCGGCCCTCGGCGACGTCGATGTGGAGGGAGGCGGCGGAGAGGCCCAGGATGCGGGTGACCACGTCCTCCACGATCTCCTCCTGGATGGCCCGGTCCCGCCGCAGGAACAGCTGGAGCAGATCACTGCGGCTCAGCACGCCGATCAGCTGCCCGTCCGCGTCCACCACCGGCAGCCGCTTCACCCGGTGCCGCTCCATGACCCGGGCCGCCTCCACCGCCGTCCAGGACGGCCGGGCGACGACCACGGGGCTGGACATCATCGCCTCGGCGGTGCTCGGACCGTCCTTGGCGGTGTGCCGTCGCAGCAGATCCGCCTCGGAGACCACGCCCACCGGCCGGTTCGCCTCGTCGACCACCGGCACGGCCGTGATGCCGTACTCGTCGAGCAGCCGGGCGATCTCCTTGAACGGAGTGCCCGGCTGCACCGTGACCGCGGCCGGTGTCATGAGGTCGGCGACACTGCGGTGCCTCATCGTTCGTCCCGTCCCTTCTCGACTCCTTTGTCCATGATCCCTCACAGGCGTGAGCCAGGGGGACGGGGCCCGCGAACTCCCTCAGGAACCCGGGGAGGACGCGGAGGACGAGGACGGGGCCGATGACGAGGACGAGGCGTGCGGCTCGGTCGACTGCGGCAGGTTGAACACGTGCTGCGGGCTGACGATCTGCGTGATCGCCTGTCCGAACAGCGTGCTCGGCTCGACGCCGTTGTGCAGGATGTCGGTGTTCAGCAGCACGACCAGGGTCGCCTGGTGCTCCGGCAGATAGATGGTCAGGGACTCGTAGCCGGGCAGCGAGCCGTTGTGGCCGATCCAGCCCTGGACGTTGAAGATGCCGAGGCCGTAGCCGGTGCCCGGGATGCCGGACGGCCCGGTCTTCAGACGCTGCGCCTGGGTGTCGGCGGTGAGCAGGGTGCCGGTGGCGACCACCTTGGCCCAGGTCCGCAGGTCCTGGAGGTCGGAGATCATCGCGCCGGCCGCCCAGCCCCAGGAGGGGTTCCAGTCGGTGGAGTCCTCGATCTGACCCGTGGCCGTCTGGTTGGTGTAGCCGTGGGCGTGCGGCTCGGGGAAGGCCGCGTCCGTCGGGAAGATCGTGTGCCGCAGGCCGGCCGGTCGCGACACGTTCCTGGTGATGAAGTCGTGCAGCGGCATGCCGCCGACCTTCTCCACGACCAGACCGAGCAGGATCAGATTGGTGTTGCAGTACTCGAACTGCGCGTTCGGCTGGAAGTTCACCGGGTGCCTGAACGAGTAGTCCAGCAACTCCTGCGGCGTGAAGGGGCGGTCGGGGTTCGAGGTGAACGCCTTGTAGAAGTCCGGGTCCGCCGAGTAGTTGAAGAGACCGCTGCGCATCCCGGCCAGCTCGCGCAGGGTGATGCGGTCCCCGTTGGGCACGTCGCTCACGTACTTCCCGATCGGGTCGTCCAGGCCCAGCTTGCCCTGGTCGACCAGTTCGAGCAGCGCGGTCACGGTGAAGGTCTTGGTCTCGCTGCCGATCCGCATGTAGAGGTTCGGGGTCATCTGCTGCTCGGTCACCTTGTCGGCGACGCCGAAGGAGCGGATGTACTGGCCCTTGCCCGGGGCGGACAGTGCCACCATGACGCCCGGGACGTTCGCCTCCTGCATCACCTGCCGTATCGCCTCGTCGAGGTGAGCGTCGACGGCGGGGGAGAGCTGTGCGAACTCGTCGTCGGAGGGGGAGGGGGCCGGGGTCGTGCCCGCCGGGCTCTCCTGGCTCGCCGTGGCGGCGCTGCCGGGTGGGCCGAACGGGCCGGATGCCACTGCGCCGTACGCCGCTCCCGCGAGCGCCGGTACCGACAACGTCCCCGTCAGGGCCACCCCGATGCAGAGCCTGCGCCAACGCGCCTGTGAGTTCCTCACGGCAGCCTCCTGCCGGCCGAGGGCAATACACCTCTCCCAGGCTAGGCCCGCCGTCGTGGCGCCGCACGGCGAGCCCGTGGCCGCTCAGACGCGGAAGACGCGGGCGAGGTACGCCTCCAGGGAGGCCGTGTCGGGCGGCCGCAGCCGGGCGCCGAGATACCCGTCGGGCCGTACGAGAAAGGCGGTTGGCGCGTGTACGGCGTACTGGCGCGCGAACTCGCCCCGCGCGTCCCGGTACACGGGTACCGCCGGCACGCCGAACCCGTCGTCCGTCGCCGCGTCACCGGGCACCACCGCGCACGCCCGCACCGCCCCGCCGGACAACTCGGATGCCCGCTTGACGAGTTCGGCGAGCCGGTCGGCCCAGTCGGGGTCGCCGACATCGTAGAGCAGCAGCACATGACCACGGTCCCGCAACAGGTCGTACAGGCGCAGGGGATAGGAGGCGAGCGGCTCGGCGAGACCTGTGCAGTCCGGTACCCGGTCGCCGGGCCGCGGTCCCGCGTCGCCGTCGCCGGCCTGAGCCGGGTCCGGGCCCGGTTCCCGGTCCGGGTCCCCGCCCGGTTCGGGGGCGGCGACGATCGGGCTGCCCCGGTAGCCGACGAGCAGCTGTGCCTCGCGCAGCAGCAGCGTGGCCGGGGCCTCCGGGTCGGCCTGCACGCCTTCCTTCGAGTGCCGCACGGTGCGGCCGACGACCTCCGCGCCGACCGGGCGGCGCTCGGCGTCGTAACTCGCCAGCAGGCCCGGCCCCGCCGAGCCCGCGACCGCCAGGGACAGCTTCCAGGCCAGGTTGTAGGCGTCTTGTATACCGGTGTTCATGCCCTGCGCGCCGGTCGGCGGATGGATGTGCGCGGCGTCCCCGGCGACGAACACCCGCCCCACGCCGTACCGGTCGACCAGCCGGTGACTGATCCGGAAGACCGACGACCAGCGCAGCGCGGAGGCGGTGACCCGGCGCGGCGAGAGGCGGTCGAGCACCGCCTGGATGTCCGCGAGCGACGGCGACCGGCCGCCGCCGTCCAGGCCGTGCGTCACCTCGTCGGCCACGGCGTCCGCCATGGCCCCGGTCCCTCCGGCCGTGGTGAGCTCGGCCCGCCGGGCCGCGGAGAGTTCGGGCGGCACCGTCATCGACATCCGGTACCGGCGGCGGCCCGGCAGCGGAATGCCCACCAGGACCTCGTCGGGGCGGCCGGCCGCGCCGCGGTGCGTGGAACGCACGCCGTATCCCGGCGGCAGCTCCCAGTCCACCTCCACGTCGCCCAGCATGAACTCCTCGGGGAACGCCCCGCCTTCGAAGGACAGTCCGAGTCCCTTGCGCACCGCGCTGTGCGCGCCGTCGCAGCCCACCAGATACCGGCAGCGCACCTCCTCCTCGGCCGGCCGCCCGCCGTCCGCCGCAGCGCCCTCCGCCGTCCTGACGAGCCGGGCCGTCACCCCGTCCTCGTCCTGCTCGAACCCCACCAGCTCCGTGTCACGCTCGATCCGCGTGCCGAACCGCGCCAGGAACTCCTCCAGGATCCGCTCCGTCTCGTACTGCGGCAGCGCCGCGAAGCGGTACGGCACGTCGTCCGGCAGCGTCAGTTCCAGCCGGCGCTGTTCGACACCGTCCACGTAGGCGAGCTGCCCGCGCAGCGGCACGGCGGCCTCCAGCGCCGCCCGCACACAGCCCATCCGGTCCCAGATCTCCAGCGTGCGCGGCTGGATGCCCACCGCCTTGGCGTAGGGCAGGCGCGCCGGCAACCGGTCGACGATCCGCACCGCGGTGCCGTGCCGGCGCAGCTCGGCCGCCGCGGTGAGCCCGACAGGGCCCGCGCCGACGACGAGGACGTCCAGGACCGGACCGGTCGTGCCACGGAGCGTGCCACGGAGCGTGTCGTGGTCGTTGCGCATCGTCGGTGCCTCCCGGTCGACGGACGACCCCTCCTCCTCCATGGTCGGCCGCGCTCTCCGGCCACGCACCCGGTCACGAGCCCGGCCGCGCACCGGTCACTCGCGGCCGAGGACCTCGCGCAGCGCGGCGACGGCGTGGCGGCGGTGCTCGTCGAGCCAGTGGAGTGCCGCGGCCCGGTCGTGCTCCAGCACGGCCGAGATGACCGCCCGGTGCTCGTGGACGGCGAGCACGCGGTGCGAGTCGTCGGCGTAGTACAGCGAGCGGTACGCGTCGGTCGCGTCCCACAAGGTGGTGATCAGGCGGACCAGGCGCGGCATGCCCGAAGCCTCTATGAGGGTGAAATGGAAGCGCCGGTTCGCCTCGGCCATCGCCGACACGTCACCCGCGTCCGCCGCCCGCTCCACCCTCAGCTGGATGCGCTCCAGGGCTTCCAGAACGTCTTCCGGCATGCGCGCGAAGGCGGCGGTGACCGCCTCGGTCTCCAGGAGCGCGCGGATCCGGTAGATCTCCTCCAGGTCCGCGAGCGACAACTCGGCGACGAAGTAACCGCGGTGGACGTGATGCACCACCAGGCCCTCGGCCTCCAGCGTCTTCAGTGCCTCGCGCAGCGGCACCCGGCTCACGTCCAGCCGCGCCGCGAGCGTGTCCTGCCTTATCGGGTCGCCGGGCCGCAACTCGCCGCTGGTGATGGCCCGGCGCAGCTCCTCCAGGACGAACTGCTGGGCGGTCGGCGGCCGCCTCCTCTCCACCATGCTGCTCATCGGTCGTGCCCCTTCCCTCGACTGCGTGGCGTACATCTTGCTACGGCCTGCCGACAGACCGTCGCGGCCTGTGGACAACCTGCCGCCGACTCCTCGCCGGGCCTGTGGACAACCGTCTCCGGGGCGTCAGGCGCCGGTGCGCCCGCCCAGCTCCGCGAGGATCTCGGCGGTGTGCTCGCCCAGGCGAGGGGGAGCGGAGCGGTAGGCGGCGGGGGTGGTGCCGAAGGAGACCGGGTGCGCGACCTGGCCCGGTCCGGCCGCCGCGTCGGGTACCCGCGGCCCGAGGCCGAGCCGGTCGGCGAGCGCGAAGGCGCCGGCCAGGTCGTTGATGGGGCCGCAGGGCACTCCGGCCGCCGTCAGCTCCTCGAACCAGGCGTCGGCGGTGCGCTCGGCGAGCCGCTCGGACAGCGCCGCCGCCAGCTCCTCGCGGTGCGCGACCCGGGCCGTGTTGGTGGCGAACCGGGGGTCGTCGGCCAGTCCCGGGCTGCCGATCCGGGCGCACAGCGTCCGGAACTGGCGGTCGTTGCCCACGGCCAGGACGAGCGGACGGTCGCTCGCCTCGAACACCTCGTACGGCGTGATGCTGGGGTGCCGGTTGCCCAGGGCACGCGGCACGACCCCGGCGGCGAGATGCGCGGCGGCCTGGTTGGTGAGCGCGGAGAGCAGCGAGCCCAGCAGTGAGACCTCCAGCCGCTGGCCCTCACCGGTGCGTTCGCGGTGGCGGAGTGCGGCGAGGACACCCATCCCGGCGTGCAGTCCGGTGATCACGTCCACGAGCGCCACACCCGCCTTCGTGCCGGTCCCGCCGGGCTCCCCCGTGACGCTCATCAGCCCGCCCATGGCCTGCACCAGCAGGTCGTAGCCGGGCAGGTGGGCGCCCTCGGCCGAGCCGAAACCGGTCACGGAGCAGTAGACGAGACCGGGGTTGGACGCCCGCAGCTGCTCGTATCCGAGGCCGAGCTTGTCCATGGTGCCGGGACGGAAGTTCTCCACGAGTACGTCGGCGCGGTCCACGATCGCCCTGGCCGTCTCCAGGTCGGCCGGGTCGGTCAGATCGAGTGCCACGGACCGCTTGTTGCGGTTCACGCCGAGGAAGTACGTGGCCTGGCCGTCGGCGAACGGCGGTCCCCACGCGCGGGTGTCGTCGCCCGTGCCCGGGCGCTCGATCTTCACCACCTCGGCGCCGAGGTCCGCGAGCAGCATCGTCATGTACGGGCCGGCCAGCACCCGGCCGAAGTCCGCGACGACGATTCCGGACAGGGCGCCGGGCGGGGCGGCCTCGGGCTGTTCCGCGTGCATACCGCTCCTCTTCGTCGGCGATGCGTCGGCGATTGGATCCAGGACGTCGGATCCAGGACGTCGGATCCAGGACATCGGATCCAGGACCCGAGATCTCGGGCATTGGATCCAAGGGATCGGATCCCGGAGATCGGATCCAAGCGGACCGTATGCACTGGAGATCGGATATTCAATACTGGATCCAATATCCAATCTAGGGCTACGCTTCCGCTCGCCGAGTTGCCACAGTCGCCAGGAGGCCGTCCGTGAAGTCGTCGTCGCAGCCGTCGCGTTCGCCGCAGTCGTCGCCCGTCCACCCCCTCGATCTGCTCGCGATCGACGGCCTGCTCACCGACGAGGAGCGAGAGATCCGCCGCACCGTGCGGGCCCTCGCCGACCGCGAACTGCGCCCGCACATCGCCGGCTGGTTCGAGTCCGGCGCCATCCCCGCCCGCGAACTCGCCCGCACCCTCGGCGGGCTCGGCGTCCTCGGCATGCACCTGGAGGGCTACGGCTGCGCGGGTACCAACTCCGTGGCGTACGGCCTCGCCTGCATGGAGCTGGAGGCCGTCGACTCCGGACTGCGCTCGCTCGTCTCCGTGCAGGGCTCGCTCGCCATGTACGCGATCTGGAAGTTCGGCTCCGAGGAGCAGAAGCAGCGCTGGCTGCCCGGGATGGCGGCGGGCGAGTACATCGGCTGCTTCGGCCTGACCGAGCCGGACGCCGGCTCCGACCCGGGCGCCATGCGTACCAACGCCAAGCGGGACGGCTCGGACTGGGTGCTCAACGGCACCAAGATGTGGATCACCAACGGTTCCGTCGCCGACGTCGCCGTCGTCTGGGCGCGCACGGAGGAGGGGGTACGCGGCTTCGTCGTGCCCACCGACACCCCCGGTTTCAGCGCGCCCGAGATCAAGCAGAAGCTGTCCCTGCGCGCCAGCGTCACCAGCGAACTCGTCTTCGAGGACGTGCGGCTGCCCGCCGACGCCATGCTCCCCGAGGCCCGTGGCCTGTCCGGTCCGCTCGGCTGCCTCAACGAGGCCCGCTTCGGCATCGTCTTCGGCGCCCTCGGCGCCGCCCGCGACTGCCTGGAGACGGCCATCTCGTACGCGGGCGACCGCACCGTCTTCGCGCGGCCGCTCTCCTCGTACCAGCTCACCCAGCAGAAGCTCGCGGACATGGCCCTGGAGCTCGGCAAGGGCATGCTGCTCGCCCTCCACCTCGGCCGGCTCAAGGACCAGGGCGCGCTCGCCCCCGAGCAGATCAGCGTCGGAAAGCTGAACAACGTGCGCGAGGCCATCGCCATCGCCCGCGAGTGCCGGACCATCCTCGGCGCCAACGGCATCACCCTGGAGTACCCGGTGCTGCGCCATGCCAACAACCTGGAGTCGGTCCTCACCTACGAGGGCACCAGCGAGGTCCACGCCCTGGTCATCGGCAAGGCGCTCACCGGCGAGCAGGCCTTCCGCTAGGGGCGCTAGCCGGCCGTCACCCGGTCCACGAAGGCGTTGAGGTTGCCGGTCATCCGCTCGACCTGCTCCTGCAGGGTCAGCGACTCCTCGTGCCGGCGGCCGCGCAGCTTGGGCTGCCGCAGGCCCCGCACGTAGAGCGGGCAGGCGAGGTCGGCGCAGATGTAGGTGCCGACCGTGTTGCCCTCACGGCCCCGGGCGCCCGCCAGAGGCGCGGCCAGCAGGGTCACGCCCGACGAGGCGTGCGAGGTCAGGCAGATCTGGCACATGCTGGACTTCATCGCACTGGTGCGGCCGACGGCCGGCACGCGCAGCGCGACGCCCACGGGGCCCTCGGGGCGCGGCACGACGAGATGGGCGCGCAGCGGCGCGCCCGGGTCCACCCAGCCCAGGAAGTCCAGGTCGGGCCAGGGCAGCTCGGCGAAGTCGAGCGGCAGCTTCATCCGGGCCGCGTCACCCTTCGTGCAGTTCACGAAGGACGCGCGGATCTCTTTGTCGGTCAGTGGTTCCACTCGTACGACCGTACACAGGGCCGTTGCCCGGGGCATCCGATTATCGGAGCACCCGGCGCGACGGCCCTTCGTCGGTGTCGGGTCTCAGGCCACCCAGTCCGGCAGGCCCGGGTCGGCGAACCGGGCCGGGGCGCCCTCCAGAGCCGCCGCGAGCCGTTCGGCAGCCGTCTCGTACACCTCGCCCGGCAGCGCGTACGGGATGCGGATCCGGTGCTCGTGGGTGCCGGGGTCCACCCCGAAGCGGGCGCCGCCCTCCACCCGTACGCCGTGCCGCAGCGCCCGCGCCGCCAACTGCGAGGCGATCGGCCGGCCCAGGTCGATCCAGAGGCAGAGGCCACCGGGCGGCAGCGTCCAGTGCCACTCCGGAACGTGCCGGGCGAGTGCCGTCACCAGGGCGTCACGGCGCCGCCGCAACTCCGCGGCGCGGGCCGGGAGCAGCGGGTCGATGCGGTCGATCAGGGCGACGGCTACGAGCTGGTCGAGCACCGAACCGGCGAGGTCGTGGGTGATCCGGACCCGGGCCAGTTCGGTCACCACCCGCGCGGAGGCCCGTGCCCAGCCCACCCGCAGGCCGCCCCAGCAGCTCTTGCTGAGCGAGCCGACGGTGATCAGCTGTTCCCCGGAGCCGGGCCCGGCCGTGGCCGCGAACGGCGCCGGAGCCGGCACGTCCAGGGCCGTCTCGGTGAGCGTCTCGTCCACGATCAGCCAGGTCCCGGTGGCCCGTGCCGCCCGGGCCACCTCCCGCCGCTGCTCCTCCGGCATCAGCCGGCCGGTCGGGTTGTGGAAGTCGGGGATGAGGTACGCGAGCCGGGGCGCGGTCTGCCGCAGCGCCGCGTCGATCAGCCCGCTGTCCCAGCCGGTCTCGGTGACCGGCACGGGGGTGATCCGCAGCCGGTGGCCGCGCATGGCGTCCAGGGCGTTCGGGTACGAGGGGTTCTCGGCCAGTACCCGGTCGCCGGGCCCGCCGAGCAGTGCGAGCGCGAGCGCCAGGGCCTGCTGGGCGCCGGTCGTGACGAGGATCTGCTCCGGCCGGGTGGGCAGCCCGCGCGCGGTGTAGCGGTCGGCGATGGCGGCCCGCAGTTCCGGGATCCCGTACGGGTGGTAGCCCTGCGCGGTCGCGAGCCGGGGCAGCTCCTCGGCGGCCCGCGCCAGGGCCTCCGCCAGCAGACCGGCCGGCGCCTCGGGCGCGGCGAGCGCCAGGTCGATGACCGCCCCGGTGTCCCCGTGCAGGGCGGCGGGCCCGGTCGGCGACTCGTTCTCGGGCAGCGCCGTCCACGTGCCGGCGCCCTGCCGGCTGTGCGCGTAACCGCTCTCGCGGAGCAGGTCGTAGGCGGCGGTCACCGTCGTCCTGCTCACCCCCAGCGCGGTGGCCAGTTCGCGTTCGGCGGGCAGGCGCATCCGCAGCGCGACCCGCCCGTCGAGCAGCGCCTGCCGCACCGCCCGGGCCAGTTCGCGGTAACCGAACCGGCCCTCGACGGGCGGGGTGAGCAACGCGGCCAGCTGCCGTCCGCTCAGCATGCGGTCCGGCAGGGCGACCACGCTGCGGACCACTCGACCCTCTGCCATGCCAATCACTCCCCATTGGCTGTGCTGTCCAGGCCAATAAGGTTACAGACTCCCTGCAAGTGGCCTGGTGGCCCTGGGGAAAGGAGCGTGGGGAGATGTCCGAGTACTTCACCGACCGGGACGAAAGGAAGTGGCAGAGCCGCGCCGAGGAGCCGATCCTGCGGCAGTGGGGGAGGGGATCCAGGATTCGGGACATCGGATCCAAGACCCGGGATACCGGACCCAAGGCCCGGGACATTGGATCCAAGGGCCGGGATAGCGGATCCACGGTGCGGTGGGTCGGATCCAGGACATCGGATATTGGATCCCGGCCCGCCCGCTCGCAGGACATCGGATCCCGTGCGCGGGATACCGGACATTGGATCCAGTCCCTGCAGCGGGCCCTCCGCCGAGGAGCCCAGGCATGACCAGGATCGTCGTCGGCGTCCGCTGGTCCTCGGCATGACCCCGTGTCGGGGCCGGTTCGGGCGGCTGCGGCGGCGGCCGGTGCTGCGGCGGGTCATGGCCGGGGCCCGGGGCCCCGTAGTGGTGGTCCCGGGCCCCGAGCCGCGCCGTGGTGAGGCGCGGGCGGCTGCGGCGGCACGCCCGTACCGACGTACCGGAGTCGGGGGCGTGCGCCCCGCGCACTCAGATCAGCGGCTGACTGCCCGGCGCGCCCGACAGGGACGGCGAGGTCGACGCCGAACCAGAGGGCAGCGACGAGGTCGAGGCCGCAGCCGAGGACAGTGACGACGACGGCGCCGAGGCGGAGGACAGCGACGAGGACGGCGCCGAAGCCGACTGGGACTGCGTCTCCGGTGGCGACGACAGCGTCGAAGGCGCGGCCGAGGACGCGGATTCGGATGCCGACTGGGACGTGGGCGCCGAGGTCGGCGGCGAGGTCGGGGCGGACGTCGGCGGGCTGCTCGTCGTGGTCGGCGGGGACGACAGGGTGGACGGGCACGGCGAGGGGGTGACGCCGTTCACGGGGGTCGGCGGCTCGTTGCCCGTCACCGTCACGCACGGCAGCGGGCTGCTCGGCGAGGTCGACGTGGAGGGCGAGGTGGACGGGGAGGTCGTCGGCGGCGGCGGGGGAGTCGTCGGCCGGTCGTGCCGGTGACCCTCATGGCCGCGAGGGCGGGCGATGAAGTGGTCCGTGTCCGGGTCGAAGATCACGAAGACGTTGATCACCGTCACGGACGGCTGTACGAAGACCACGTTGTTCGCCCGGAAGCCCGGCCACGCCGTGCCGACCTGCTTCGGCGACTTCTGGGCCACCGGCGGCGTCAGCGGATTGCCGCAGGCGCACCGCACCCTCGGTACCCCGTGGTCGTCCACCAGGACCGCCGTGCCGGCCTGGAGCACCGACTGGAAGGCGAACGCGGAACCGTCGCGGAAGCCGTGGTTGGTCACCCGGGTGTCCGCGCGCAGCTGAACCGACGTCAGCGCGCGCAGATAGCCGGGGACGTCGCCGGCCGGGACGCCGACCGTCGAGGCGAAGGCCGCGTTCTTGGCCGGCTCGTCGGCGAGGAAGCGGATCTGACGCTCGACGTCGCAGCTCGCCGTCCGTTGCGTTCCGCCGTACAGGCCCGGGGCGGAACCCGACACGGGGCGTGCCGCGTTGGCGTCTCCGCCGGTCTGGCTGGGCAGCGCCGGCGGCGAGAACGAGGCGCCCGTACGGGCCGTGGACGCGGTGAACGGATAGGGGCCGCTCGCGGCGGCGTTCTGCGCGAAGATCTCGCTGCTGCCCGAACCGGCCTGGTTCGAGTTTCCGTTGTCACCCCGCTGGGTCAGCACCACGATCAGCGCCACCGCCGCCACCAGAACGGCCGTCAGCGAGGCCACCTTGGGTACCGAGCGCCACCACGGGCCCCCGCCGCCACCGCCGCTCACCCCGCCCCGGCCCGTACCGCCGGAACCGCCGCCACCGCCCCCGGAGCCGCCGCCGGAGCCTCCGCCCGAACCGCCGTGCGGCGGGCCGGAGGTCGGCGGGGGAGTGGTCTGGCCAGGGCGCGTGCCGGAGCCCGAGAGCGGGCCCGAGGGCGGGCCCTTCGGGGGGACCGAGGGCTGCCCGGAAGGCGGGTGGGAAGTCACGTTGTTTCCCTTTCTTCCGTTCCGCGCCCATTGTGTGCTTCTACCGGGTGCAGCCCGCAAGCGGACCGCACCCGCCCGTACTAGCGTGTGCAGGGTGAGCACGCGGGTCCCCACCTCCTCCGGCCGGTCCGCCCCCGGTGACCTCGGCGAGCACCTCGCCCGCGACCTGGCGGCAGCACTCGGCACCGTCGTCGCCGGCTTCCTCGCGATGGGCGTCACCGCCGCCCTCGGCCTGTGGGCCGCGGGCGCCGCCGACCTGCCGGGCGGCGCGGGCGCGTTCGTGTCCGTCACCGCCGCGGTCGTCGTCATGGCCTCCGGCGGCCAGGTCGGCCTCTCCGGCCAGGCCGGCGACCTCGCCGGCACCCAGGCCGAACTCACCGCCATGCCGCTCACCGTCACCCTGGTGGGCGCACTCGTCGTCGGATTCCTGTTCCTGCGTCCGCTGCGCCACCACGCCGTCGCCCGCGGCCGCGACCTGCTCGCGCTCGCCGTGCCCACCGTCGTGCTCTGGCTGGCCGGGCTCGCCGCCGTCTCCGCCCTCGCCCGCCACGACTTCCCGATCAGCCTCGGCGGCTCCGACCAGGAAGCCGAGACGACGGGCGACCTCGCCGACCTGTTCAAGGGCCTCCTCGACGCCACCAATCCCAGCGTCGGCTTCCGCACCGACTACGGCCCCACGCTCTTCTACGGCCTGCTGTGGATCCTCGGCGTCCTGATCGTCGCCCTCCTCGTCTCCCGCCGCACCCCCCTGCCGGCCCGGTTCGTCCGCCACCACCAGGCCGTCCGCCCCGCCGCCTCCGCGCTGCTGCTCCTGCTGCTCGCGTACGTGTTCGTCGGCCTCCTCATCGGCCTGGTCGTCGCCGCCACCAAGGGGCACGCCGCCGAGACCTTCGCCGTGCTGCTGCTCGGCCTGCCCAACGTCACCTGGCTGGCGCTCGGCGTCGGCATCGGCGGCTCCTGGGAGGGCCGGGCCGAGGGCCCGTTCGGCCTGCCCATGCCGCAGATCCTGGACGAGGTGCTGCGCGGCGGGAACGGCGGCAAGGACCTGTCGACCGTCGACCTGTCCACCCTTGCCTCCTACGACGCCCGCGCCTGGTGGCTGCTGCCGGTCGCCGCCGCGCTCGTGCTGGGCGCCGCGTTCGTCATGGCCGTCCGCTCGCCCGCCCGCATCCCGCCCTGGCGGCACGGCCTCCACCTGGGCATCGGCTTCGCCGTCGCGATGCTGGTCGTCACCCCGCTGACCCTCGTCGAGGCCCACTTCGGTCTGTCGATCATCGGCATCGGCGACCTCGACGCGCTCGGCGGCACGGTCCTGCTGCGCCCGAACGTCTGGACCACCGTCGGCCTCGCCCTGCTCTGGGGCCTGGTCGCCGGCTTCCTCGGCGGGCTCCTCGCCAAGCCCGTCCACCGCCGCGGCGAGGTCGAGACCTCCCCGACGCCGCGGAAGCCGGCGTAAGGCCCGTTACCGCCGCCGCCGCAGAAGCCGGCGTAAGGCCCGTTACCGCCGCCGCCGCAGAAGCCGGCGTAAGGCCCTTACCGCCGGCGTAGAGCCCTCACAACTCCCGGAACACCGGACGCGCCCACACCGGCGGCTCCGGCGGCGGACCCTGCGGCCACCTCCCGGTGCCGGCCGGGGCGGTCCCGAGCGGGGCCGCCGACCTCGACCGCCTGCCTCGCTCCAGGGCCGCCCGCAGCTCCGCGACGAACTCCAGACACGTCCCGTACCGCTCCTCCGGCGTCTTCGCCAGCGCCTTCGCGAGGACCGCGTCGGCCGCCTCCGGCAGCCCCGCACGCTCCTCCGACAGCGGGGGCGGCGGGTCGTACTGATGCGCCCACAGGAGTGCCATGTCGTCGTCCCGGCGGAACGGCGGCACGCCCGTCAGCGTCTCGAAGACCACGCACCCGAGGCTGTAGACGTCGCAGCGGCCGTCCACCGGCTTGCCGGAGATCTGCTCGGGCGCCACGTAGTCGAGCGTCCCGACGAACTGCCCCACCGTCGTGAACCCGGTCAGCGAAAGAGACTTCTTCGTCAGCCCGAAGTCGGTCAGATAGACGTGTTCCGGATGGTCCCGGTCGGTGCCCTCGGCCACCAGGATGTTGCCGGGCTTCACGTCCCGGTGCACCAGGTCGTGCGCGTGCGCCGCGTCCAGCGCGGAGGCCACCTGCACCGCGATCCGCCCCGCCTTCACCGGCTCCAGCGGCCCCTCGCGGTCGAGGAGAGCCCGCAGGTCCTGGCCCGGCACGTACCGCATCGCGATGTACAGGACGCCCTCCGTCTCGCCCGCCTCGAAGACCGGCACGATGTGCGGGTGGTCGATGGCCGCCGCCACCCGGGACTCGTGCGTGAAGCGCTTGCGGAAGGTGTCGTTGCGGGCCAGCTCCGGCGCCAGCAGCTTCAGCGCCACCGTGCGGTCCAGGTTCAGGTCGTGCGCCCGGTAGACGACGGCCATGCCGCCGCGCCCGATCTCGGCCTCGACGACGTACCCGGCGACCCGCTTCCCGATGAGCCCCGACTCGCGGCCGGCCGGCAGCGCGCCGTCGGCGTCCGTGCCACGGCCGGCAGCACGCTCGGCGCCACGGCCACCGAGGCCGCGACCGCCGCCACCGCCGAGGCCGCCCACGGCGCCCGTTCCGCGGCCCGGCGCCCGGGTCATCCGGCCTCACCCGGCCCGCCCGCCGGCTGCCCCCGCACGACCTGGGTGGCTCCGGGTCCGTCGGCGTCGGGCTCCCGCACGACCTGGGTGGCTCCGGGTCCGTCGGCGTCGGACTCCTGCGCCATCCGGGTGGCCCCGGGTCCGTCGGCGTCGAGCTGCGGCACCACCTGTGTCGGTTCGTGCGCCTCCTCGGCGGGCGGCGTCGCGGCCGACGGCGCCGACGAGGCCGCGTACGTGCTCAGCCCGGTGCCGTCACAGAAGACCCAGCGCTCGTGCTCCGCGTCGTACAGCCACACCGCCTCCCCGTCGACCACCATCCCCACTCGCAGCCCCCGGGTCCGCTGCCGGAACGCCTCGCCGTCCGCCCGCCCCGCCGCCAGTTCCTCCGCCGCCCGGCGGTAGCGGCCGAGCGCGTCCGCGGCCCGGGCGATCAGCGGGCGCGGGTCGGCGGTCCGGGCGAGCGCACGGCCCGCGGCGGGCGGATCGGTGGGCACGGAGACGAGGAGCCGCGCGTCGACCCAGGCCGACCAGCCGTTGGAGCACAGCACCTGGCCCCAGTCGCCGACCCGGTCGAGCAGCCGCACCGGCAGGAACGCGTCGAGCGGCGCCGTCGGCAGCGCAGGATCGGGCGTCTCCCAGGCGGGCAGCCCGTCCCGCGGCACCACATGCGTGGGCCGGAAGTCCGGCACGTACTCCGACACGCCATCCACTGCGACCACGTTCACCTACCTCCGTCTGTCCCGCCTGCTTCCGTCAGTTCCGCCGGTCTCTTCCCGTCCCGCCTACTTCCGCATCACGACCGGCTCGTGCCGGCGCAGCAGCCTGGCCACCACGAGACCGAGGACCAGGCACAGCACCACCAGCATCCCCATGTCGAACAGCCAGGCGCCGACCGTGTGGTGCATCAGCGGATCCGCCGTCTTGTCACCCGGCACGATCGCGCCGATGTCGATCGTCGCGCCCATCGCCGCGAACGCCCACCGCGACGGCACCAGCCACGCCAGCTGCTCCAGGACCGGAGTGCCGCGCACGCTCAGCAGCGCGCCGCAGAACACCACCTGGACGATCGCGAGGAGGACGAGCAACGGCATCGTCACCTCCTCCTTGCGCACCAGCGCCGACACGAACAGGCCCAGCATCATCGCCGTGAACGCGAGCAGCGCGACGGCCAGCGTCAGTTCGAGCAGCGGCGGCATCAGCACGCCCTTGCCGTCGGGCGCGCCGAGCGGCACGCCGATCAGCGCCACCAGCGTCAGCACCACCGCCTGCACGACGGTGATGGTCCCGAGGACGACCACCTTGGACATCAGATACGCGGAGCGGGACAGGCCCACGGCTCTCTCGCGGCGGTAGATGCTGCGTTCCTTGACCAGCTCGCGCACCGCGTTCGCCGCGCCCGTCAGGACGGCGCCGACGCAGAGGATCAGCAGCACGTTCAACGTCGACTCGGGGCCCAGTCGTCCCTCGGACAGGGCACGGGCCATCGCGCCCATGATGAACGGCAGCGCCACCATGATCGCCAGGAAGGTCCGGTCGGCGGAGAGGGCCGCCGCGTACCGCCGTACGAGGGTCCGGAGCTGGGAACCCCAGCTCTGCGCCTTCGGCGGCGGAGGCGGCGCGGCCTCCGCCATCGGCGCGCCCGGCAGCGGCGCGCCCGCCCCGGGAAGTGCGGACGGCGGCCGTACGGTGGCCTCCTCGATGTAGCGGTGGTGGAAGCGCGAGGCCCGGTACTGGGCCGCCCAGTCCCGCTCCCGGTCGTTCTCGAACGCCTCGAAGGCCTCCGGCCACTGCGGGAAGCCGAAGAAGTCCAGGCTGTCGCCGGGCGGACCGTAGTAGGCCACCCGGCCGCCGGGCGCGAGGACGAGCAGCCGGTCGCACACGTCCAGGCTGAGGACGCTGTGCGTGACGACGACGACCGTCCGCCCGTCGTCGGCGAGCCCGCGCAGCATGTGCATGACCGAGCGGTCCATGCCCGGGTCGAGTCCGGACGTCGGCTCGTCGAGGAAGAGCAGCGAGGGCTTCGTCAGCAGCTCCAGGGCCACGCTCACCCGCTTGCGCTGACCGCCGGAAAGACTGTGGATCGGCTGCCCGGCCCGCTCCTCCAGGCCCAGTTCCGAGATGACCTCGTCGACCCGGGCGCGCCGCTCGGCGGCCGCGGTGTCCTCGGGGAAGCGCAGCTCGGCGGCGTAGCCGAGGGCCCGGCGCACGGTCAGCTGCAGGTGCAGGATGTCGTCCTGCGGTACCAGGCCGATGCGCTGGCGCAGCTCCGCGTAGTCGCGGTAGAGGTCGCGGCCGTCGTAGAGCACCGTGCCCCGGTCGGCCGGCCGCTGCCCGGTCAGTGCACCGAGCAGGGTCGACTTGCCCGCGCCGGACGGGCCGACGACCGCGAGCAGGCACTTCTCCCCGACCGGGAACGACACCCCGTCGAGCAGCGTCTTGCGGCCGTGGTCGACGGTGACGGCCAGTTCCTGCACGTCGAGCGAGATCTCGCCGGTGTCGGTGAACTCGACGAGGTTCCCGCCGATGAGGCAGAACGCGTGGTGCCCGATGCCGATGATGTCCTCGGCCGTCACCCGCGCCTCGGTGACGGGGCGGCCGTTGAGGAAGGTGCCGTTGTGGCTGCCGACGTCATGGATCCAGTACGTGCCGTCCGGCGCGGCCCGCAGCTCCGCGTGCCGCCGGGAGACGGTCAGGTCGTCGACCACCAGGTCACTGTCGGAGGCGCGGCCGATGCGGACGGTGTGCGCGGGCAGCGGACGGACGGAGGTGGGTTGCCGGAAGGTGCCGGTCAGGGCGGGATACGAGACGGACGAGGGGCGCGGTGGCGGCTGCGCGGCTCCGGGCGGTACGGATGCGGGCGGTACGGGCCCGGGGCGCGCGGGCCGCTCCCGTACGGGCTCCGCGGCCGGCGGCTCTTGCCGTACGGGCTCCGGGGCCGGCGGCTGTGCACGTGCGGCCTCTGGGGCCGGCGGCTCCTGTCGTGCGGGGTGCGGGGCCGGCGGCGGCTGGTCTCGTACGGGCTCCGGGGCCGGCGGCGGCTGTTCTCGTACGGGCTCCGGGGGCGCGGCCGCCAGCAGGACCGCCATCGGTCCCTCCGAGGGATGGCCGAAGCGGATGACCGTGCCGGGGCCGACCATGCTGAGGCCCACCCGGTGGTCGTCGGTGAAGGTGCCGTTCGTGCTGCCGACGTCCTCGAGCGTCCAGTGGTCGTCGACCGCGCGCAGCACCGCGTGGTGCCAGGACGCCCGGGCGTCTGCCAGCACGAAGTCGCTGGTGGGGTCGCGTCCGATGCGATAGACGCGACCCGGGTTCATGACGGTCGCGTCCCCGTTGATCTCGAGGACCAGTTCGGGTGCGGCGGGCGCGACGGGCCGCTCTCCCATGCGTGAATCCTATCGTCGGCGGCCGGACCTCGCCCGGGCTGGCCGCCGGTATCGTGGGCGGCCGACCGACCCCCCGGCCGCCCGGGCGGGGGCCCGAAGGAGGAGCCACCCGTGCCGAAAGGTGTCACCAAGCGCCGTCCCCGCACCCGCGCGGCCCTGTTGCGGGCGGCCCTGGAGACCTTCGCCGAGCACGGCTTCCACGCGGTGTCGATCGAGCAGATCTGCGAGCGCGCCGGGTTCACGCGCGGCGCCTACTACTCGAACTTCGCCAGCAAGGAGGAGCTCTTCCTGGCCCTCTTCGACGAGCACGGCGAAGGGATCGTGCGCCGGCTCGCCGAGTCGATCGACGCGCTCGCGCCGGAGGAGTACACCCTGGAGCGGCTCGCCGAACTCGCCGCGCGGGTCGAGCCGGACGAGCGCGACTGGTACCTGGTCAGCATGGAGTTCACCCTGCACGCCATCCGCGACCCCCGGGCGGCCCGGGCGCTCGCCCGCCACGAGGCCCGGCTGCGCGCCGAACTCGCCCGCGGCCTGGAACTTGTCCTCGGCCGCGCCGGCCGTGAACTCACCGTGGACGCCGACCGCTTCGCCCGCCTGATCGTGGCCCTGCGGGAGGGCGGCCTCGCCCAGAGCTACGTCGAACCGGGCGAGCTGCCCCCGGGCAGCCTCGAACGGGATTTCCTGGCCCCGCTGCTGGAGGCGGCCACCCGCCCGGTGTCGTCGGATCTGCCGACTCCGTAAGCCTTTCAGCCTCAGTCGAAGAGGTCCGGGTCCGAGGCCGTGATCCGGTCCCACAGCGGACGGGCCTGGAACCATCCCGCCAGCGGCGTGCCGACCTGGCCGCGGGTGAGCAGCGCCGTCTCGCGGTCGATGAGCTGCGGGGTGCCGGCGGCCATCGCCAACAGCTGGGCCTGGCAGGAGCGTTCCATCGTGACGAACCACCACACCGCCTCGGCGACCGACTGACCGACCGTGAGCAGGCCGTGGTTCTTGAGGATGACCGCCTTGTACGCGCCGAGCGCCTTGGCGACGCGCTCGCCCTCCTCCAGCTCGTTGACGACGCCGCGGTAGTCGTCGTAGATCCCGTGGTCCTCGAAGAAGGCGCAGGCGTCCTGGGTGATCGGGTCGAGCGGCACGCCCAGGCTGGAGAACGCCTTGCCGTGCAGCGAGTGCGAGTGCGCGGCGGCGATCGCGTCCGGCCGGGCCGCGTGGACCTTGGAGTGGATGACGAAGGCGGCCCGGTTCACCGGGCGCCGGCCGTCGAGCACCCGGCCGTCGTGGTCGACGCGGATCAGGTCGGAGACCTTGATCTGGCTGAAGCTCATGCCGAACGGGTTGACCCAGAAGGTGTCGGGGTCCTCCGGGTCGCGCACCGTGATGTGTCCGGCGACGCCCTCGGAGAAGCCGAACCGGCCGAAGATCCGGAAGCCGGCGGCCAGTTGCTCCT
Organism: Streptomyces sp. NPDC003943; assembly: GCF_053605265.1. Lineage (NCBI taxonomy): Bacteria > Bacillati > Actinomycetota > Actinomycetes > Kitasatosporales > Streptomycetaceae > Streptomyces > Streptomyces sp. NPDC003943. The sequence continues at coordinate 69,291 of NZ_JBSGIW010000006.1, forward strand.
TGCGGTGCTGCCGCTCCTCCTCGACCGAGTCGAAGCGCGGCGGCAGCGGCAGCGTCACGCCCTCCGGCAGGGGGCCGACGGCGGCGGCGAGGGCGGGCGGCAGGGTGCTCATGGAGACCTCCGGCGGCATCGGGTGTGCGGGCGCGCCAAAAGATACAGAGGTGTATCCGATACGACAATGACCTCACCGCTCAAGCGGAAGCGGCCGACCCACCCCGCCCCCGGACTCGGCCTCCTGCGCGCCGGGCGCCCCGAACCGGGCGAGCAGGTGCCACACCCGCTTCACGTCCTGCCGGTCGTACCGCCCCGACTCCGCCGCCTCCTGCACGATCCGCGCGTCCAGCCACCCGTCCGCGGCCATGGCCGCGCCCAGCTCCACGAACGCGGCCCCCCGGTACTCCGGATGCCGCCGCAGCTCCGTCACCGACAGCCGGAAGCCGCCGTGCCACTCGACCGGACAGGGCAGCGCCCGGGCCGCCGCCTCCACCTCCGTGCCCCGGAACGACGGGTCCAGGACCAGCGCCTCCACGTCCCGCGCGAGGTCGACGGGCCCGTGCACCTGCGCCTCCACGTAGTCGTCGAGCGCGTCCCGGGCGTCGGCGAGCGCGAGCGCGATCAGCGGCGCCGTCCGCTCCACGACGCCGAAGTCGGTCGGTTCCAGGACGCTGTCCGGATAGCAGAAGGTGGTCCGGGACAGCGTGGCCGCGCCGAGCCGCAGATGCGCGGAGCCGAAGCGCGGCGCGGCACCGAAGGGGCGGCGCCGGTGGTCGAGCGCGCCGTACACCGGCCGCTCGTGCGCCGGGGCGTCGTCGTACGCGCCCCCGAAGATCCGGCTCTCCCAGCGCCAGCGGTCGCCGCCGGGGTGCGCGGTGAGCCCGCCGTTGCTGGTGCCGGTGACGAACTGCGAGCGGTAGACGCCGTCCTCGGCGAGGCGGGAGAGGAAGGTGGGATGGAAGTTGAGCGTCACCCGCAGGGCGGGGTCGAGCGGGCCGCCGGTGGCACGGGCGGAGACATGGGCGAGGGCGCGGCGCGGCCGGGGAAGCAGGTCCATCGGCGCAGTCTGCCGCAGGGGCGGGCCTTGCGGCGCGGCGTTTTCGCTGGCTACGGTCGGGCCGGACAGGGGGAAAGCGCTTGCTGGCGCGGTGCCTCATCACCACGCGCCTACTGACACGGCGCTCATCGACAGGCAGGGGAGAGCACAACGTGCCCAGCAGCGACACCGGTGACACCGTGGACGTCCTCGTCTTCACCCGCACCGCCGGCTACCGCCACGACTCCATCCCCGCCGGCGCCGCCGCCCTCGCCGAACTCGCCCGCGCCATCGGCCTCACCGCCGAGACCACCGAGGACCCCGCCGCCTTCACGCCCGGCCGGCTGGCCCGCTGCGCCGCCGTCGTCCTGCTCTCCACCACCGGCACCGTGCTCACCGACGCGGGCCGGGCCGCGTTCGAGGCGTACGTACGGGGCGGGGGCGGCGTCCTCGCGGTGCACGCGGCGGCCAACGCCGAACCCGACTGGCCCTTCTACGGCGAGCTGCTCGGCACCCGCTTCGACGGCCACCCCGAGCTCCAGCCCGGCGCCGTCTCCGTCGACGACCACGACCACCCGGCGACGGCCGCGCTGCCGGCCCGCTGGGAGTGGACCGACGAGTGGTACAACTTCACCGCCAATCCACGGGCCACCGGCGTGCACGTCCTCGCCCGCGCCGACGAGACCAGCTACCGCGGCGGCACACTGGGCGCCGACCACCCCCTGGTGTGGTGCCGGGAGGCCGTGCCCGGCCGCGGCCGGGTGCTGTTCACCGCGCTCGGCCACACCCCGGAGTCGTACGCCGATCCCGCCTTCCGCGCCCACCTCGACGGCGCCCTGCGCTGGGTGACCCGCCGCGCCTGAGGCGACCGCCGGTCACCCCGCCGTCCCGCCCCGATTGCGGCCGGGCCCGGTCCGCGAGACGTTGACCGTGGGGGAGACCGCGCGCGAGGGGCTCCAGGCCACGAGGAGACGACATGGGCATCGCCACCGTGAATCCGGCGACCGGCGAGACGCTGCGTACGTACGAGGCCCACGGGCCCGCGGAGGTCGAGCGGCGCATCGGCGCCGCCCACGAGGCGTACCGCCAGTACCGCACCACCTCCTTCGCCGAGCGCGCCCGGCTGATGCGCGCCGCCGCGGCGCTGCTCGACGAGGACGCCGAGGACATCGCCCGCACCATGACCACCGAGATGGGCAAGCCGATCGTCGCGGCCCGCGCCGAGGCGGCCAAGTGCGCCAAGGCCATGCGCTGGTACGCGGAGAACGCGGAGGCGCTGCTGGCCGACGAGCAGCCGGCCGAGCGGGACGTCCAGGACTCGGGCGCCGACCTGGCCCGGGTGCACTACCGGCCGCTCGGCCCGATCCTCGCCGTCATGCCGTGGAACTTCCCGCTCTGGCAGGTGATCCGGTTCGCCGCGCCCGCCCTGATGGCCGGCAACACCGGTCTCCTCAAGCACGCCTCCAACGTGCCGCGGACCGCCCTCTACCTCGGTGACCTCTTCCGTCGCGCCGGCTTCCCCGAAGGCTGCTTCCAGACGCTGCTGATCGGCTCCGGCGCCGTCGAGGAGGTGCTGCGCGACCCCCGCGTCGCGGCCGCCACCCTCACCGGCAGCGAACCGGCCGGCCGCTCCGTCGCCGCCATCGCCGGGGACGAGGTGAAGAAGACGGTCCTGGAGCTCGGCGGCAGCGACCCGTACATCGTGATGCCCTCGGCCGACCTGCCCCGGGCCGTCAAGACCGCCGTCACCGCCCGCGTCCAGAACAACGGCCAGTCCTGCATCGCCGCCAAGCGGTTCATCATCCACGAGGCCGTCTACGACGACTTCGCCGAGCGCTTCACCGCAGCCATGAACGCCCTCACCGTCGGGGACCCGCTCGACGACGACACCGACGTCGGCCCGCTCGCCACCGAACAGGGCCGCGCCGACCTGGAGGCCCTCGTCGACGACGCCGTCTCCGTCGGCGCGACCGTGCTGTGCGGCGGCAGCCGCCCGGACGGATTCCCGCGCGGCTGGTTCTACCAGCCCACCGTCCTCACCGGCATCACCCCGGCCATGCGCATCCACCGCGAGGAGGCCTTCGGCCCGGTCGCCACCCTCTATCCGGTCGCCGACATCGAGGAGGCCGTCGCCGTCGCCAACGACTCGCCCTTCGGCCTCAGTTCGAACGTCTGGACCCGCAACGACGAGGACATCGCCTTCTTCGTCCGGGACCTGGAGGCGGGCGGCGTCTTCGTCAACGGCATGACCGCCTCCCACCCCGCGCTGCCGTTCGGCGGCGTGAAGCGCTCCGGGTACGGGCGCGAGCTGTCCGGGCACGGCATCCGCGAGTTCTGCAACGCGACCACGGTCTGGCAGCGCGCCTGACCCGCCCCCCGCCCGCCGAATTCGGTTGCGGCGGGACCGGCGCGGCCGGTGGGCTGGTCCCATGGACGGGACCAGGGTCAGTGCCGGAACCGGGCATCTCCGGCGGCCGACGGCGGCGTGGCGACGGGCGGCGGTGCTCGGCGCGCTGATGCTGGCCGCCTTCACCTTCAACACCGCCGAGAACCTGCCGATCGGGCTCCTGGAGGTCATCGCGGCGAACCTCGGCGTGTCCGTGCCGGCGGTCGGCCTCCTCGTGACCGGTTACGGCCTCACCGTGGCCGTCGCGTCGCTGCCGCTCGCCCACGCCGTGCGGGCCATGCCCCGCCGACACGTCCTCACCGGCCTGCTCGCCGCGCTCGTCGCCTCCAGCCTGGCCGCGGCGCTCGCCGATTCGTACGGGCTGCTGCTCACCGCCCGACTGGTGACCGCGCTCGCCCAGGCGCTGTTCTGGGCCGTGATGGGGCCGGTCGCGGTGGGCCTCTACCCGGCCCGGGTGCGGGGGCGGGTGGTCGGTGCGCTGTCCATGGCCGGTTCGCTCGCCCTGGTGGCCGGGGTGCCCGCCGGGACCTGGCTGGGCCGGCACGGCGGCTGGCCGGTGCCGGTCGCGGTCGTGGCGGGCCTCGGGCTCGTCTCCCTGCTGGTCGTCGCCGTCCTTCTGCCGACCTCGCGCCCCGAAACGGAACCCGCGGCCTACGGAACGCGACCCGACCGGCGCCGCTTCGCCACCGTGCTCGCGGCCGGAACCCTCTCCGCCACCGGGGCGTTCGCGGGATACACGTACCTCGTGCCCTTCCTCGGCGACGTCAGCGGATTCCGTCCGGGCACCATCGGCGTGCTCCTCACGGCCTTCGGCACCGCCTGCCTGGCCGGAGTCACCCTCACCGGAGCCCTCCTCGACCGCTACCCGCGCGGTGTCCTCACCGCCGCCGTCGGCGCCCAGGCGGCCGGCCTGCTCGGCCTGTCCGCGGCGGGCGACCGCCCCACGACCGCCGTCCTCTTCCTGCTGCTCACCGGCGCCGCCCTGGGCCCCGTCTTCATGGCCACCCAGCACGCCATGCTCCACTGCGCCCCCGACCGCACGGACCTCGCCCTGGCCGCCAACTCCGGCGCCTACAACGCCGGCATCGCCGCCGGAGCCGCGCTCGGCGGCCTGATCCTGCCGCACGCCGACGTGCGGGCCACGTTCCTCGCCGGCGGACTCCTGACGGCCGCGGCCTGTGCCGTACTGACGTCGGGCCGGACCCGTCCTGGTCGAGCGGCCGGCCCGTAGCGGCTCAGCCCCGCGTCCACGCCAGAAGGGTCTCCGCCGGCCAGGTGTTGATCACCCGCTCCGCCGGCACTCCGCACTCCTCCGCCCGTGCGCAGCCCAGGATCTGCCACCCCAGCTGGCCCGGCGCGTGCGCGTCCGTGTCGATCGCGAAGTACACGCCCGCCGCCACCGCCTCGCGCAGCAGCCGGCGGGGCGGGTCGAGGCGCTCCGGGCGGCTGTTGATCTCGACCGCCGTGCCGGACTCCGCGCAGGCCGCGAAGACCCGTTCGGCGTCGAACTCCGACTCGGGGCGCAGCCGGCCGCCGCTGACCAGGCGGCCGGTGCAGTGACCGAGGACGTCCATCAGAGGATTGCGCACCGCGCGCTCCATCCGCCGGGTCATCGCCCGGGAGTCCATCCGGAGCTTGGAGTGCACCGAGCCCACCACCACGTCGAGCCGGTCGAGGAGCTCGGGCTCCTGGTCGAGGGAGCCGTCCTCCAGGATGTCGCACTCGATGCCGGTGAGCAGCCGGAACGGCGCCCACCGCTCGTTCAGCCGGGCCACCACGTCGAGTTGCTCGCGCAGCCGGTCGGGCGACAGCCCGCGCGCCACCTTCAGGCTCGGCGAATGGTCCGTCAGAACGGTCCACTCGTGGCCGATTCGGGCCGCGGTGCCGCCCATGTCCTCGATGGTGCTGCCGCCGTCCGACCAGTCCGAGTGCATGTGGCAGTCGCCGCGCAGCGCGGCCCGCAGCGCCTGACCGCCGGCGGCCTCCGGGACCGGGATCTCCTTCTCCAGGCGGTCCAGGTACTCGGGCACCCGCCCGGCCAGCGCCTCGTGCACCACGGCCGCCGTCTTCGGCCCGATGCCCTTGACGTTCTTCAGGGTGCCGGCGGCCGCGCGCCGCGCCACCTCGTCGGGGCCGAGGGCCGTCAGGGCCGCGGAGGCCGTACGGAAGGCACGGGCCCGGTACGTGGGCGCCTGCGCGCGCTCCAGGAGGAACGCGATCCGGTCCAGGGCCGCCACCGGGTCCATCGGCCGCACCGCCCTTCGCTCAGTCCGAACCGACGGGGACACCGTCGGCGGGGCCGTTCGACGGCGCGGGCCCGATCTCGCACCACACCGCCTTGCCCTCGCCGCGCGGCTCCACGCCCCACCGCGCGGCGATCGCGTCCATCAGGAGCAGCCCGCGCCCCGACGTCGCCGCCTCGCCCGGGGTGCGCCGCCGCGGCCAGGCGCTCGACCGGTCCTGCACCGAGAGCCGCACCCGGCGCACCGGCTCCGGCAGCACCTCCAGGGTGAGGACGGCGCCGCCCTCGGTGTGCAGGAGCACGTTGACCAGCAGCTCACCGGTCAACAGCTCGGCGTCGTCGGAGAGTTCGGGCATGCCCCAGTCGACGAGCGCCTGGCCCACGGCCGCCCGGGCGTCCGACAGGCCCTGCGGATCGGCCTGGTGGATGTACTGGTGGATGCGCGGAGCGCGGGGCGTGCCCGGATCGGGGGTGCGGCGCAGCACGAGCAGCGCCACGTCGTCGCCCGAGCCCCAGCGCTCCCACAGCCGTTCGGAGAGGTGGTCCGCGAGCGCCTCCGCCTGCGGCGGGCCGCTGCTCACCGCCGCCGCGAGCGCGTCGAAACCCCTCTCGATGTCCGTGCCCGGCTGTTCGACGAGCCCGTCCGTGCACAGCACCAGCGTCTCGCCCGGCACCAGGTCGAGCCGGGTCTCCGGGAACTCCTCGTCCCCGAAGACCGTGGCGAGTCCCAGCGGCAGCCCGCCGCGCAGCTTCGGCCGGCCCACCCGCCCGTCCGTGTGCCGGATCAGCGGCCCCAGATGACCGGCCCGCACCCCGCGCACCGTGCCGCCGGCCAGGTCCACCTGCGCGTACGTGCAGGTCGCGAAGCGATTGGTGTCCAGCTCGGCGAGGAAGCGGGAGGCCCGGGCGAGCACCGTCGACGGGGAGTGGCCCTCGCCCGCGTACGCCCGCAGCGCGATCCGCAGCTGGCCCATGATCGCGGCCGCGTGCGTGTCATGGCCCTGCACGTCGCCCACGACGACCCCGACCCGCCCGCGCGGCAGCGGGATCACGTCGTACCAGTCGCCGCCGACCTGCCGTCCGCTCCACGCCGCGTGGTAACGCACCGCGATCTCGCCGCCCTTGATCTGCGGGATCCGGCGCGGCAGCATCGTCGCCTGCAGCCCGGTCGCCAGCTCGCGCTCCTCGTCGAAGAGGATCGCCCGCTGCAGCGACTGCGCCACGATCGCCGCCAGACCGAGCAGCAGATTGCGCTCGTCGGCCTTGAACGAACTGGGCCGCCGGTAGAACAGCGCCATCCCGCCCAGCGCCCGGGCCTGCGCGATCAGCGGCAGATAACAGGCCGACCGGAAGGGCATCCGCAGCACGTACGGGGCCAGCTCGGGAAAGTCCCGGCCCAGGTCCTGGAACGAGGACACGAACCGCGGCCGCCCGCTCAGCACCGTCTCCGCGAGCGGCAGGCCCCGGTCCAGGCGGCGGCTGCGGAAGTCGTCGAAGGCCTCCATGGACTCGCCGCTGAGCGCGATGAGGTTGAGCGAGCCGTTCTCCGCCAGGCCGAGGGCCAGCCCGTCGGCACCGAGCCGGGCCAGCCCGCCGGGGCCGGTCAGCGAGGCCGTCACGTCGTCCACGGTGACCGCCCGTGACAGCGCGTGCGTCGTCCGCTCCACGATGCTCGTCTGCACCTCGCGGCGCTTCTCCAGGTCCAGCAGGAACGCCGAGTGCGTCACCTCGGCCGTCGCGTCCCGCGCGATCCCCACGATCCGGTGCGCCCGCCCGTCGTCGCGGCGCAGGATGCGGGCCTGGACATGCGTCCATTGGGGTGTCCCGTCGGCCGCCTCCAGCCGCACGTGTGCCGAGTACGAGTTCTCGCCGCCGGTGATGGCGTGCCGGACCACGCCCTCCAGACGGGCCCGCTCCTGCGGGTCGAGACCGCGGACGAGCGTCGCGGGCCGCCCGTCGAAGTCGGCCTGGGCAAGGCCGAAGACCAGCAGGCCCGCGTCGTCGACATCGATGGTGCCGGTGTCGAGGTCCCAGTCGAAGCTGCCGGTGCGGTTCATGGCGAGGCGCTCGGCCGGCCTGATCTCGCCGCCGTGCGCGCTCAGCTCGTCATCGGTCATCCTCCCCATTGTCGAACCGGCACCCCCCGGACGCCATGGCGGCGACACGCCCACACGGGCGTATTCGGCAGAATGGCCGGGCACAGCCGCCCCCGCCCCACCGCATCCGCGGACCCGCCCAGGCGTCCGCCGCCGACGACCGCGAAGCCGCCCTCGGCGGTCCCCGTACGAGGAGTTGTCGGCGGGCGAGCGGCCGCGCCGCCCCTCGGCGCGGCCGGCGCTGCCCGCACCGCTCGTCTCCTTCCTCGGACCAGCGATCGAACTGGCCGACCTGGACGAGGCGTTGGGTCACGCCCGTCTCGTCGCCCAGGGCCCGGCGGGCGCCGGGATCCGCCCCCTCACCGCCCACACCGGGTCTGACCAGACCACTCGTCGCCGAGGGTGACCGGGGCTGTGCGCGGGGCGAGCGGCCGGGTCTTCGGCGCGGCTCGGCACCGCACCGACGTGCGGGACCGGGACCCGGCCGCGAGAATGGCGAGTGCCTGCAGAAGCGTGCGGAACACGAGGAGGCGGCATGAACGGAGAAGCCGACAAGACGTCCAAGACGCTGAGGGGGGACAGCCCGACACCCGACAGGCTGCTGCACGCCGGGTCCGAGGGCGAGTTCACGGCCGAGGACCTGATCCTGGCCTCGGGGCGTGACGTGAACAAGAAGAGCCTTGCCTGGGCGGAGCGCCGCATGGCGGAGAAGGGGGCCCGCGCCTGCATGGACGAACTCCTCCCCTGACGCTCCACACTCCCGATATCGCCGTCTCCCGCCCAGCGGGGCGGAAGGGCCCGTGCGCCACCTGCCGTGTCACCCCACCGGCCGGTGCACGGGCCTTCCGCATTTTTGGAACACGTTCTACCGTGGCCGCCGCACGCCCCGAGCCCGAGCCACGGGAGACGCCATGCACCTCGAGTACACGCCCGCCCAGCACCGCCTGCGCGCCGAGCTGCGGGCCTACTTCGCCGAGCTCGTCCCCGAGGACGTCCACGCCAGATACGCCGACCCCGCCGCCCAGAAGCGCTTCTACCGCGAGACCGTGCGCCGTCTCGGCACCGACGGCTGGCTGGGGGTCGGCTGGCCGACCGAGTACGGCGGCCGCGGGCTCACGCCCATGGAGCAGTTCATCTTCTTCGACGAGGCCGCCCAGGCCGGCGTACCGCTGCCGCTGATGGCCCTCAACACCGTCGGCCCGACGATCATGCAGTTCGGCACCGACGAGCAGAAGGCGTACTTCCTGCCCCGGATCCTCTCCGGCGAGATCGACTTCGCGATCGGCTACAGCGAGCCCGACGCCGGCACCGACCTGGCCGCCCTGAAGACCCGCGCGGTCCGCGAGGGCGACGAGACCACCGGGCACTACCTGGTCAACGGGCAGAAGATCTGGACCACCAACGGCGACACCGCCGACTGGGTCTGGCTCGCCGTCCGCACGGACCCCGCCGCGCCGCCGCACAAGGGCATCACCATGCTGCTCGTGCCGACCGACGACCCCGGCTACTCCTGCACGATCATCAACACCCTCGCCTCCCACGACACCACCGCGAGCTACTACGAGAACATCCGCGTGCCCTGCTCCCGCCGCGTCGGCGACGAGAACAAGGGCTGGCGGCTGATCACCAACCAGCTCAACCACGAGCGCGTCACCCTCGCCGCCCACGGCACCATGGCCATCCGCGCCCTGCACGACGTGCAGCGCTGGGCCGCCGGCACCAAGCTCGCCGACGGCCGCCGCGTCCTCGACCTCGGCTGGGTCCGCCGCACCCTGGCCCGCACCCACGCCCGCCTCGACGCGATGAAGCTGCTCAACTGGCAGATGGTGAACGCCGTCCAGCACGGCACCCTCACCCCGCAGGACGCCTCCGCCGTCAAGGTGTACGGCTCCGAGGCCCGCCGCGACGCCTACGCCTCGCTCATGGAGGTCACCGGCTCGGCCGGCGCGCTGAAGGAGGGCTCGGCCGGCGCGGTCCTGCACGGCGAACTCGAACGCGGCTACCGCTCCGCCGTCATCTTCACCTTCGGCGGCGGCAACAACGAGATCCAGCGCGAGATCATCTCCTGGATCGGCCTCGGCATGCCCCGCGTCCGCCGCTGACCGGACCCGGCGCCTGATCCGGCGGCGGGCAGCGGGCGGCGCCGGGGCGGCGACGCGGCCGGATGGCGGGGCCCGAGCGGCGGACTTAGCCTGCTCGAAGGTGCCGTAGGTCCACCCTCGCGCGCCCGTGTGCCTCCGCTGGGAAGGGTTGAGTGCCGTGACCGTCGAGAAGGACGAGCCGGAAGCCGCTCTGGAACCCCGTGTCGGCCCCGTTCCCCAGGGGGACCCGGAGTTCCACCCGTACCACCGCCCCGCCGCCGGCTGGGGCGCGGCGAAGAGCGTGACCCGGTTCATGCTGCGCGAGGGCGCCCTGCCCTTGGACGGGCCCCGGGCGATCATGAAGATGAACCACGAGAACACCGGGTTCGACTGTCCGGGCTGCGCCTGGCCGGACGACACCAAGGGTCTCCATCTGGACATCTGCGAGAACGGCATCAAGCACGTCACCTGGGAGATGACCAGCAAGCGGGTCGGCCGGGAGTTCTTCGCCGCGCACACGGTGACCGAGCTGGCCGAGTGGAGCGACTACGACCTGGAGGACCAGGGCCGGCTGACCGAGCCGATGGTCTACGAGCCGGACTCGGACCGCTACGTCCCGATCGGCTGGAAGGACGCCTTCGAGCTGGTCGGCCGCACTCTGCGCGAGCTGGAGAACCCGAACGAGGCGGCGTTCTACACCTCGGGCCGGCTCGGCAACGAGGCGACCTTCCTGTACCAGCTGATGGCCCGCGAGCTGGGCACCAACAACCTGCCGGACTGCTCCAACATGTGCCACGAGGCCAGCGGCCGGGCCCTGCAGGCATCCTTGGGCACCGGCAAGGGGACGGTCGACCTCAAGGACTGGGAGACCGCCGACGCGCTGTTCATCTTCGGCGTCAACGCCGCGTCCAACGCGCCCCGGATGCTGACCGCGCTCGCGGAGGCGTACCACCGCGGCGCGCGGATCGTGCACGTCAACCCGCTGATCGAGGCGGCGGCCACGCGCGCCATCATCCCGCACGACTTCCGCGACATGGCCACCCTCCACTCGACGAAGACCAGCACGCTGAACCTGCAGCCACGCATCGGCGGCGACATGGCGCTGCTGCGCGGGATGGCCAAGGCGATCATGGAGCAGGCGGTCACCGACCCGAAGGCGCTGGACCAGGAGTTCATCGAGCGCCACACCCAGGGCTTCGACGAGTACCGCGCGCTGTGCGAGGGCACGTCGTGGGAGGAGATCGAGCACCAGTCGGGACTGAGCCGCGAGGACGTGCTCAAGGCGGCTCGGACGTACGCGGAGGCCGACCGCAGCATCGTCAGCTGGTGCCTGGGGCTCACCCAGCACGAGCACGGCGTGGACACCGTCCGCGAGATCGTCAACCTGCTGCTACTGCGCGGCAACCTGGGACGCGAAGGGGCCGGCCCCTCTCCCGTACGCGGCCACAGCAACGTCCAGGGCAACCGGACCTGCGGGATCGACCACCGGCCCAGCCCCGAGTTCCTGGACCGGCTGGCCCGGGTCTGCCGGATCGACCCGCCGCGCGAGCACGGCCTGGACACGGTCGGCACCATCAAGGCGATGCGGGACGGCGCAGTCAAGGTGTTCGTCGGCATGGGCGGCAACTTCGCGCTCGCGGCGCCGGACTCCCCGGTCACGTACGCGGCGCTGCGGACGTGCGAGCTGACCGTGCAGGTGAGCACGAAGCTGAACCGCAGTCACATCGTGCACGGGCGCCAGGCGTTGATCCTGCCGTGTCTCGGCCGCACCGAGAAGGACCACCAGCGCCGGGGCGTCCAGAGCACCTCGGTCGAGGACTCGATGAGCATGGTGCACCTGTCGGTCGGCATGAAGCGGCCCGCCTCGCCGCACCTGCTGTCGGAGCCGGCGATCATCGCGGGCATGGCCCGCGCGGCGCTGCCGGACAGCGAGACGCCGTGGGAGTGGTACATCGAGGACTACGACCGCATCCGCGACACCATGGCCAGAGCACTCGACGGCTTCGAGGACTTCAACCGGCGGGTGCGGCTGCCGCTGGGCTTCCGGATCAAGCAGCCGGCCCGGGAACTGGTATTCCTCACCCCCTCGGGGAAGGCCGAGTTCTCGACCGCGCGGCTGCCCGACGTGGTGCCGGAGCCGGGCACGCTGGCGCTGGGCACGATGCGTTCGCACGACCAGTGGAACACCACGATCTACTCGGACAACGACCGCTATCGCGGCATCAGGAACCTTCGCACCCTGGTCTTCATGAACCGTGCCGACATGCGCGAGCGCGGTATCGAGGACATGGCGCCCGTCGACATCACGAGCACGGCCAGGGACGGCGGACGGCGCCGTCTCCACGGCTATCTCGCGGTCCCGTACGACATTCCGAGAGGTTGTGCGGCGGGCTACATGCCGGAGATGAACGTGCTCTGCGCGCTGGGCGACTACAGCACGCAGAGCGACCAGCCGATCATGAAGCACCTGAAGGTGACCATCAGCCCGGCTGCCTGATACCGACGCCTTCGAGCGGCTCGTACGCGGCGTCAGCGCCCCCGTACGAGCCGTTCGAGCAGGAGGTACGCGCGCTGCTCCGCGGCGGCCAGTTCGGTGGGGTCGATCTCCGCGGGCCAGAGTTCGCCCGCCGCCGCGTCGTCGGCCTCGCGCAGCTCCACCACGGCGGCCGCCAGGCGCGTCTGGGCGTGCGGGAAGGACGTCTCGTCGCGGTCCGCCAGCGCCCGCTCGGCCCGCCCGGACGCCTCGGTGCACGCGGTCAGCGCGCGCTTCGCCCGCAGCGCCGCCCGGTCGTGCACCACCACGAGCGCGCAGAGCAGCGCGACGGCGATGCCAAGGAGGCTGCTCAGGGCCCGGTCCTGGACGAGGGTCCCGGCCGGCGCGGGCGCGGCGAGGTCGCTGAGCAGCAGCGCCAGCGGAGTGAGGAAGACGACGCCGAGTCCGTAGTTGCGGGCCACGACGTACTCCAGCAGGAACTCCAGGAGCACGACCACGAGGACCAGCACCAGGGGGCCGGGGTGCCTGGCCAGGATGCCCAGCGCGAGGATCAGGCCGGCGATCGTGCCCAGGGTGCGCTGCACGGCTCGCTGCGCCGCCGTGCGCACATTGATCGAGTGCAGCACGGCCGCGGCCGAGATCGCCGCCCAATAGCCGTGGCCGAGTCCCAGAGCGAGGGCCGCCCCGCCCGCCAGGCCGGTGCCGAGGACCATCCGCAGGGCGGGCACCAGAAGGACCGCCGTGTGTCCGTGGGCGCGGCCCGCGAGGAGTTCCGCCGCGCGCAGTTCGTCGGCGGGGCGGGCGGGTGCCGGATCGTGGCCCGTGGCGGAGGGTGCGTTGCCGCGCCCGGCCGCGGACGCCTGCGACAGCTCGGGCAGCTCCCGCTGCCCGGCCCGGCGGCGCACCAGCAGGCGGACCTGGAGGCGCAGCCGCCCCGCCAGGCCGGTGGGGTCGTCCGGAGGGCGGCGGGCCGAGCCGATGAGCAGCGACCAGGAGAGATCGGTCAGACGGACGCAGGTGTCGCCGCGGCCGCCCCGCTCGGCGGCCGTAGGAGGGAGCAGGCCGAGCGTCCGGTACGCCGCCAGCACGGCAGCGGTCGCCCGGTGCCGGGCGAGCCCGTGGCCCTCGCCCGCGGCGACCGCCTGTAGCAGGTCCGCGAGCTCGCGGAGCGCGGCGGCGACGGCGAGGCGCTGCGGCCGGTCCGGATGCACGAACCGGCCGGACACGCCGAGCAGCCAGGCCACGGCCGCGCCCAACGCGGCCAGGCCCGTGTGCGGCAGGACGTCGGACGGGTCCGGTGAGCCGTTCGCCGCGACGGCGAAGGAGAACAGCAGCAGGACGGCCCCGAGGCCGCTCAGCCGGGCCGCGTCGCAGGCGAACTTGGCGGCCCCGGCCACCAGGGCCGTCGCCGTGACGACCAGCGCGGCGCCCGCTCCTCCGTCCTGGGGCCGAGCCCAGGCGCCGAGCGCGGAACCGCCGGCGACGCAGGCCGTCATCGCCACGGCCACCAGGGCGAGCACCCGGGCCCGCGGGCCGTAGGGCAGGTTGCGGCCGAACGTGGTGGTGAAGGAGCCCAGCATGGCGTAGACGGCCGCGTCGGCCCGGCCGGCCAGGGCGAGCGGAACCGCCGGCAAGGCCATCGCCGCCGCCGCGCGCAGGGCGAAGGACAGGGCGCCGTCAACGCTCTGCAGGGCGAGCGCGCCCCGTGGCGAGAGCGCGCGCCGCATGCGGGCGGCCGACCGGCGCCGGGCGGGCCCGGTCACCGCGGCGAGCGGACGGCGCGAACGGGACACAGTCGGTGTACAGCACGCGTGTGCCGCGCCTGGCGGGCCGTCAGCATGCGCCCACCCGCTCCGCTTCGCCGTCCGCGAAGAGCTGGTGCCTCCGGATCGGCACCTCGTGCTTCAGGTCCTCGACCAGGCGCTCGCAGGCGGCGAACGCGTCCGCGCGGTGCGGGCGGGAGACGGCCGCGATCACGGCGACGTCGCCGACGGCCGCGGACACCTCGGCGAGGGAAAGCGGGGCGTCGCGACTGCCGACGAGGCGGATCGGGCCGGCGGGGGTGCGGGCCGCGGCGATCCGACGGCGCATCGTGCTCACCTGGCCTTCTTCCTCTGTGCGGAGGCAGTCATTTCAGGGCTGCCGAAACGGAATCATCGCTCCTCGAAAACCCTCTGGGAACTTTCCTGCGAAGTCAAAGAGGGGGGCTCGTGGTCGCGGCCCGGGAGCCGGGCTCGGTGCTGGCGCGCCCTCACGGAGGTCGCGCGCCGTACCGACGTGGTCGCCGCGCTGGAGCGGTTGCCCGAGGACTGAGCCGGACGCACAGTGTGGCGCCGGACGCCGACCGGTGCTTTGCTGAGGGTGAGGAGGGGTCCCCTTCCGAGAGGACGCGGAGAAGCGGCTTCGAGCCGTGCACCGCACAATCAGGATCCGCGAGAAGCGGATGGGCCCCTCCTCCTCGTTCTTTCCTGCCTGGCCCTACCCGGCCTCCCTGCCCGCCGCGTCAGCGCCCGTGGTCGGCCGCGTACGCCGCGAAGACACCCGCCGGGTCCTCGCCCGTCCGCAGGAATCGCGCGTCGAGCACCGCGGCCAGGTCGTCCAGGGCCGTCCGCAGCGCCGCCCCGGACACCCGGACGTCCGGGTGATGTGCCCGGGTGGCCTGATCGGCCAGGCCGGTGGCATAGGTGAGCTGGGCGGGCAGCGCGATGTGCTCCTCGCCGTCGTAGAAGTAGTACGACTCGGCGTACTGGAGGAAGTCGACCGTGACGACCGCGACGGCCGAGGCCAGGGCATCGAGCAGGGCGGCGCTGCCGTCGGTGTCCAGGGCCCGGCCGGTGGCGCGGCTGCGGCGCAGATGGGACAGGCGCAGGGCCAGCGCCCGGCGCCGGGCGAGGGCCGGGTAGACGCCCAGGATCCAGGCGACGGTCGCGGACAGCAGGGCGAAGCCCACCAGGGCCTCCATCGGGGCGAGCACGCGCAGCCAGCCCGACGTCGGCACGATGTCGCCGAGGCCCAGGGTGGCCAGGGTGACGAGGGAGACGTACAGCGCGTCCAGCGGACCCGCGTGCGAGCCGGGGGCGAGCCCGGCGGAGTACGAGAACTCTTCCGGCATGTGCGGCCAGTACATCAGCGCGCAGCCGACGGCCACGAGGAGCGCCCAGATGGCGACGACGATCATCATGCCGGTCGGTCCCGCGAGACCGGCCGGCCGCGTGCGGTCCTCGATCCGGGACGACAGCCGCCACACGGACCGCATCACCAGCCGGCTGAGCCCGCCGTGCCGGGTCGGGTGCCACAGCGTGTGGAAGACGTCGCGCAGCACGATCAGCACCAGGGCCGCTCCCACCAGCGACAGCACCCACGTCATCCGGCCACGCTCCTCCCTCGGACCCGCACCTCAGCCCGGCTCACCGCGCCCGGCGCCGGTCCGGCTCCCCATCCGGTGCCGTACGACGCTGGTCAGGGCGGTGAGGCGAGCCGACACCTCCGGCGCGGGGGCCACCGGGTCCGCGAGGCGCCGGGCCTCCTCCGGAAGCGCGGCGAGATCCGCCTCGAAGCGGGCGCGGGCCGCCGCCAGGGTGTCCGGCGGCCCGGTGCGAAGACCGCCGCTCATCACCGTCGTGAGCAGCGGCTCGGTGCCCTCGGGCGGCTCTTCGTTCGCCAGGCCGATCACATCCCGCGTGCCCGCCCCGCGGAAGACCTGCTTCGGGCCCGGCGCCGTCGCCTTCGCCGCCGACAGCTTCATCACCGGCCGCCCGTCGTACTCGACGAGCTTGTACGCCGCGTCCAGATAGGGCGCGTCGGCGGCCGTGCCGACCTTCGTCCCCACCGCGTACGCGTCCACCGGCGCCCCGTCCCGAACCAGCCGGTCGACGGCGTACTCGTCCAGACCGCCGCTCACGATGATCCGTACGTCCCCGAGGCCCGCCGCGTCCAGTGCGGCCCGCGCCCGGCGGGCCTGCGCGCCGAGGTCGCCGCTGTCGAGACGGATCGCGCACCCCGGCCCGAGCCCCAGGTCGGACAGCACGCGCGCGGCCGTCGCCACCCCGCGGTCCGTGTCGTAGGTGTCGACCAGGAAGGTCACCGGCCCCGGATGGGTGCGGGCGAAGGCGCGGAAGGACGCCTCCTCCGAGGGGAAGCTCTCCACGTACGAGTGCGCCATGGTGCCCGCCGCCGGGATGCCGTAGCGGTGGGCGGCGGCGACGTTGCTGGTGCCCGCGAAGCCGACCAGGGCACCGAGCCGCGCCGCCTGCATGCCGGCCTCGGCCCCATGGGCTCGGCGCAGCGAGAAGTCCACCAGCGGGCGCCCGGCGCCGGCGAGCACGCACCGGGCCGCCTTGGAGGCCACCGCCGTCTGGTGACAGACCAGGGTGAGCAGATACGTCTCCACCAGCTGCGCCTGCGGCAGCGGCGCGGTCACCTCCAGGAGCGGCTCACCGGCCAGGACGAGGCGTCCCTCGGGCACCGCCCGGACCTGCCCCTCGAAGGAGAGGCCGCGCAGTGGTTCGAGGTCCTCGACGGGCCGGCGCAGCACCTCGGCGAACTCCTGCACGTCGGCGCGGCCCACCCGGAAGCGGGAGAGGTAGTCGAGGGCCGGTTCGAGGCCGGCGGCGACGAGGAACCCGCGGCCCGGCGGCAGCTCGCGCACGAACAGGCTGAAGGTGGCCGGTGCGCGCATGTCCTCCCGCAGGTACGAGAGCGCCATCGTGACCTCGTACAGGTCGGTGGTGGTGACCTGGGACATGCTTCGATCATGCGCGGCCGGCCGGCACCCCGCACGGGGACGGGCGGAAACGGGGGCCTCATCACTCCTACGTGCCGAGCGCCCGTGCGAGCAGCGTCCGCCGGCTGTGCGTGCCGGTCTTGGCGAAGACCGACTTCAGATGGTCCTGGACCGTGTGCTCGGACAGGTGGAGGCTCCCGGCGAGCGCGTGGCTGTCGGAACCCTCCGCGAGCAGCCCGAGGAGTCCGGTCTCGCGCGCGCTCAGACCGTACGCCCGGCAGAAGACGTCAAGCCGTTCCGCCGGGGTCGACTCCTCGATGGTCACGGCGATCTCCCGGTCCGCCGCCGGCTCCTTCTCCTCGTCGCCGATCCGGGCCGCGCGCAGGGTCAGCCACAGCCCGTCGGCGAGATGGACCCGGGCGCGCGGCGGACGCTGATCCACGCCGGCCTCGCGGGCGAGGAGCTGGGCCGCGACGTTGTAGACGGCGGCCGGCACCGGGGCCTCGCCCTCCCTCGGCGGCAGGAGTCCGGCGAGGTACGTGTCCGAGCCGGGCGTCCGGCCGCGCACCCGCAGCCCCGGCGAGAGCAGCAGCACGAGGGGGCCGGGCCGGAGCGCGCCGGGCGGCCGGGCCGTGAAGGTCGCCGCCTGTCCCGCGCGCAGCGCCTCCGTCACGGGGCCGGCGATCCGGTCCAGGAAGCCCAGCTCGGCGGATCCGAAGGCGCCGGCCTCCGTCTCGTACCGCCACAGGTCCAGGAAGCCCCAGCAGCCGTAGCGGTCCCGGAAGACCACCGACGCCAGGTCCCGCACCCCGAGCGGACCCAGCGCCTCCGCCCACATCGGGCCCCGCGCCCCCGGCTCGTACCCGCTCAGCGCGGCGGCCCCGGAAAGCCGCGTCCAGCGGTTCACCGGCGTCAGGTACTTCAGCCGCACGATCCGCGGCAGGTCCGCGAGGTCCGGGACGCGCGCCACCGGGGCGCAGCCGACCTCCGTCACCGGATCGGTCAGCAGGAACGCGAAGGCGTCGAAGGCGAGCACTTCGCCCAGCTCGCGCAGCAGCCGTACCCGAAGCTCCCGCGGGTCGCCGCCGGCCGCGCAGACCCGCGCGATCCGCTCGTACGCCCGGTCGTACGCCCGGGATGAGGGGGAGGGCATGGCGTGGAGCGTACGGGGCGAATCCCCCGATATCTGGGATACCGGCGCCGCGCCGCCCCGCCCCACGCTGAGAGGAGACCGCCCGGGAGACGAGGAGGAGTCATGATCACCCTGCACATCGAGCACCCGATCACCGACTACGCCGTGTGGAAGCGCGCCTTCGACGCCTTCGCCGCCGCGCGCGCCGAGGCGGGCGTGCTCCACCACTCCGTCCGCCGCCCCGTCGACGACCCGGCCTGGGTGGTGGTCGACCTCGGCTTCGCGGAGGCCGCGCAGGCCGAGCGTTTCCTCGGCTTCCTCACGGCCCGGGTCTGGGCGCGGCCGGCCGACTCGCCCGCGCTCGCGGGAAGTCCGCAGACCCGTTTCCTGTCGGTCGAGGAGGAGGTTTGGCAGACTGACGCGGTTCGATCATGAACGGGCATGAACAGATCGCCAGCCGAGTCGTCGAGGAGCGCGCCGTTGAGCGTCACCATCCCAGGACAGATAGACATCGCGGGCCCGGTGGGCAAACTGCTCCACCGGCGCCCGCTGCAGAACGGCACCGTCATGCAGTCGTTCGCCTTCGACCCCGTCACCGCCGACGTCTACACCCTCCAGATCATGGACGGCGGCATCCTGCTGCCCGGTGAGACCACCGCCCCCGACTGGGCCACCCGGCTGAGCAACGGCGACCTGTGCCTGACCCGGCTCAGCCCGGCCGGCGCCATCCTCGGGCACATGTACCTGCGCGGCTTCGGACACGGCGTCAACCTCGGCGTGGAGAACCGCGGCGGGGCCGTGTGGCTGTGGACCGAGACGGCCTCCACGCCCAACAGCAAGAACGAGGGCTTCGGCACCGCCGTGACCAGCTTCTCGTACGCGGACGGCGACGTCGTCGACTACGACACCCCGCGGCACACCCAGCCCTACACCCCCGACCCCGCCGCCCGGTGGATCACCCCCACCGTCGACCACGGCGCCAACGAGCTCGTGCTCCGCTTCGGACTCGGCGGCGCCACCTGCTACGAGCGCTACGACCTCGCGCAGGCGGCCGCCGGGGCATGGCAGCCGCTCCAGCGGATCACCCCCGTGCTGCCGCCCGAGGGCGTCGACTTCCAGGGGTACACGTCCCACGCCGGCGTCCTCTACACCCTCCAGGGCCAGTCCCTGGCCAAGGTCCCGCTGCCCGGAAACACCTACCTCACCGCCTTCGAGTGGGCCACCGGCAACCAGCTCGACCGGCAGTTCGTCACCGCCGCACCCGGCCTTGAATGGCGCGAGCCGGAGGGCATGGCGGTCTCCGTCCGCGACGGCGTCCCGCACCTCCACTTCGGCTATGCCTGCGAGGACCCCGGCCCGCGCACCTGCACGATCCTGTCGCTGTCCGGGGCCCCCGAGACCGACGGCGTGAAGGTCCTCACCGACTGGCAGCCGATCGTCCTGGCCACCGGCGTGACGCCCGATCAGAACGCCCCGCAGGCACGTCTGATCAGCCTCGCCGGCACCACCGTGCTCCAGCTCTCCGGCGGGGTCGCGGGCCCCTTCACCGCCGACACGGTCCTCGGCACCCTGCCCGACCCGCTCACCCCGAGCATCACCGCCCGCGCCACCGTGCCCCGTGACAACGCGGCCGGCGGCCCCGCCGTCGCCCGCGTCGAGATCGGCAGCGACCGCGCGGTGCGGCTGTTCGGCGGACGCACCACGAACCCGATCGCCTGGGCGCAGCTCGACAACTTCAGCGCCGTCTGGCGCTAGACCTTCCCCACCTCAAGGAGTCGCATGTCCCACAACCGCCGCAGCGTCCTCGGCGCGGCCCTCGCCCTGCCCGCCGCGCTCACCGCCGGCGGCCTCGCCGCCGCCACCCCGGCGGCCGCCGTGACCGGCACCGTCGACGCCGGTGCCTGGACGCCGCTCGTCCTGGAGACCGGGATCACCCCGAGCGCCGGCGCCACGCCCGAGGTCCGCCTCGTCACCATCGCCGGCACCGTCTTCCTCCAGGCCCGCGGCCTGGTCACCTGCAGCCTCACCGGCGACGCCAAGGTCGGCCGGCTGCCCGACGGCTTCACCCCGCCCACCGGCTACGTCCGCGCCGCCGTGCCCCGCAACAACAGCCAGGGCATCAACGCCTGCCGCTTCGAGATCAACCCGACCGGCTCGGTCAGCGTCTTCGGCGCCAACACGAGCAGCCCGATCACCTGGGTCCAGTTCGACTCCGTGCAGACGATCTGGCGCTGACCCTTCGCGCGGACGGGCCCCCCACCTAGCCTTGGAACCATGCGGCCCGACGCCACCACGCACGACCCCGACCCGGGGCTCTTCGGCCCCCGGTCCGTCACCTGGCAGCTCCACGGCGACCCCGTCATGTGGATCGGCGGGGTGCGCGCCCTGTACCTGCAGGCGCTGCACCCCGTCGCCGTCCGCGGAGTCATGATCAACAGCGACTTCCGGCGGGACGCCTGGGGCCGGCTGATGCGCACCGCGAGCTTCGTAGGCACCCTCACCTACGGCACCACCGAGGCCGCCGAGGCCGCGGGCGCCCGGGTGCGGAAGATCCACCGGCTGCTCGGCGTCGACGACCCCGGGCTGCTGCTCTGGGTGCACTGCGCCGAGATCGACTCGTACCTCCACGTCGTCCGCCGCTCCGGCATCCCGCTCACCGACGCCCAGGCCGACCGGTACGTCGACGAACAGCGCACCTCCGCCCGGCTCGTCGGCCTCGACCCCGACGCCGTGCCCGGCAGCACCGCCACCCTCGCCCGCTACTTCGAGGACATCCGGCCCCGGCTCGCCGCCGGGGACGACGCCCGCACCGTCGACGCCTTCCTGCGCAGCCCCCCGGTCGCCCCGGCGCTGCGCCCCGCGCGAGAGGTGATCTGGCGGCGCGTGGCCGCCCTCGCGTACGACTCACTGCCCCCGTACGCCCATGAGCTGTACGGCCGGCCCGCGCCGCCGCCCGGGACCGTCACCCACCGGCTGACCGCCACCGCGAACCTGCTGCGCTGTGTGCCCGGCCGGCTGCGCTGGCGGCTGCCCCCGCGGCACATCCTGCGTGCCATGGACCGGCTCGGACCCGACACCCGGCCCATGCCGTACAGTCTGCGCAGCGCGGCCGCCATACTGGACGAGCCGGGGAGGGAGCCGCACGGCAACAGGGCAAACGGGGGCGACAGCACGCGATGGCGGACACGGACACCAGGCTGATCCAGGGCCGGTACCGGCTGCACGAGGTGATCGGCCGCGGCGGCATGGGCGAGGTCTGGCGGGCCACCGACGAATCGCTCGGCCGGCGCGTCGCCGTCAAGTGCCTGCGGCCGCTCGGCCAGCAGCGCGACCCCGCCAACCTCGCCGTGCTCCGCGAACGCTTCCGCCGCGAGGCCCGCGTCGCCGCCGCGCTCCAGCACCGCGGCATCACCGTCGTGCACGACTTCGGCGAGTCCGACGGCGTGCTCTTCCTCGTCATGGAACTCCTCGACGGGCGCAACCTGAGCCAGCTTCTCAACGACAACGGCAAGCGGCCGCTGCCCGTGGGCGACGTCGTCGAGATCGCCGAACAGGTCGCCGACGCCCTCGCCTACACCCACCGCCAGGGCGTCATCCACCGCGACCTCAAGCCCGCCAACATCGTGCGGCTCGGCGACGGCACCGTGAAGATCTGCGACTTCGGCATCGCCCGCCTCGGCGCCGACATCGGCTTCACCTCCCGCCTCACCGGCACCGGCATCGCCATGGGCACCCCGCACTACATGTCGCCGGAGCAGATCGGCGGCGGTGACGAGGTCGACCACCGCAGCGACCTCTACTCGCTGGGCTGCGTGCTCTACGAGATGGCCACCGGCGCCCCGCCGTTCGACATGGACGACACCTGGGCCATCCTCATCGGCCACCGCGACACCACGCCCGCGCCGCTGCGCAGCCACCGCCCCGAACTGCCCGGCTATCTCGACCTGGCCGTGCTCGACCTGCTCGCCAAGTCCCCCGAGGGCCGGCCGTCCGACGCGGCGGAACTGCGCGAACGGCTCACCTCCGGCCGCCACAGCGGCGCCTGGACCCTCACGCCCCCGGCGCCGCCCGCCCTGCCCGGCTGGGCCCGCGCCATGGGCACCGGCCGCACCGCCGTCAGCACCCTCGCCGGGCGGGCGGCCCCCGCCCACGACCCGGCCACCGCCCTCACCGGCGCCTGGACCAGCGCCGTCGCTCCCATGCCCGTCGCCGACGCCCCGGTGCCGTCCGGTGAGCTCGTCGCCGTGCTCGCCGGACGGCACCGGGCCGGGCTCGGCCTGGGCCGGCTCGGTCGCTGGGCGGAGGCCGCCGACCTGCTGCGCACCGTCGTCCGGGACCGGACGCACGTGCTCGGCGCCGACCACCCCGACACCCTCGCCAGCGGCTACGAACTCGGCTTCGCCCTCGCCCGGCTCGGCCGGACCTCCGACGCCCTCAGCCGCTTCGCCGCAGTCGCCGAGGGCCGCGCCCGCACCCTCGGCACCGACCACGCCGACACCCTCGCGGCCCGGCAGGAGACCGCGTACGTGCTCGGCGGCCTCGGTCGGCACGCCGAGGCCCACTCGGTGTACGAGGCCGTGCTCGCCGCCCGCGAACGCACCATGGGCGCCGACCACCCGGACACCCTGCGCTGCCGGCACAACCTGGCCTGCACCCTCGGCCGGATCGGCCGGGTCACCGAGGCGTACGCGACCGCCCGCGAGGTCGCCGACGCCCGCACCCGGCTGCTCGGCGCCGACCACCCCGACACCCTCGCCACCCGCCACGAGATCGGCCACGCCCTCGGCCGGCTCGGCCGCTGGGCCGACGCCCTCACCCAGTACCGCGAGGTCGCCGAGGCCCGCCACGCCGTCCTCGGCCCCGACCACCCCGACACCCTCGCCGCCCGCTACGAGACCGGCATCTGCCTCGGCCGCCTCGGCCGCGCCGAAGAGGCCGCCACGCTCTACCGCGACCTCGCCGCCGCCCGCACCCGCGTCGACGGCGCCGACCACCCGGAGACGCTACGGGCCCGCCACGGCCTGGGCGTCAACCTGGGCCGCCTCGGCCAGTGGGACGAGGCCCTGGCCGAGTCGCGCACGGTCCTCGACGCGCGCACCCACGTCCTCGGCCCCGACCACCCCGACACCCTCGCCAGTCGCCGCGAGACCGCCATCGCCCTGGGCCGGCTGGGCCGTTGGCCCGAGGCCCTCGACCAGTACCGCCGCGTGACACAGACCCGCACCCGGCTCCTCGGCCCGGACCACCCGGACACCCGTGCCGCGCGGGCCGACGAGGGCTACTGCCGGGAACGGCTCGCGGAGGCGTAGGAGGCGCGGCGGCGGCGCCACGGACAACCGCCCGGTGCGCGGACCCTGGTGAGACCGGCCGGTAGCTGTTAGCAAGAGGCATGACCGCACCGCAGAGCTCCTACGACGCCGTCATCGTCGGCGGCGGACACAACGGCCTCGTCGCCGCCGCCTATCTCGCCCGCGCCGGGCGCCGGGTCCTCGTCCTGGAACGGCTCGGCACCACCGGCGGGGCCGCCGTCTCGACGCGGCCGTTCCCCGGCGTGGACGTCCGGCTGTCCCGCTACTCGTACCTCGTGTCGCTGCTGCCCGAGAAGATCGTCCGGGACCTCGGGCTGCGCTTCTCGGTGCGGAAGCGTTCGGTCGCCTCGTACACCCCGTACGGCGACTCCGGGCTGCTCGTCGGCAGCGACGACGCCCGCACCCGCGCCTCCTTCGCCGCGCGCACCGGCTCCGACCGCGAGTACGAGGCGTGGCAGGGCTTCTACGGGCGGACCGCGCGCGCCGCGCGCCGGATCTTCCCCACGCTCACCGAACCGCTGCCGACGCGCGACGCGCTGCGCGCCCGGGTCGACGACGCGGAGACCTGGGAGATGCTCTTCGAGCAGCCCATCGGGGCGGCGATCGAGCGGCACTTCGCGGACGACCTGGTCCGCGGCGTCGTCCTGACCGACGCGCTCATCGGCACCTTCGCCGACGCCCACGACCCCTCGCTGCTGCAGAACCGCTGTTTCCTCTACCACGTCATCGGCGGCGGGACCGGCGACTGGGACGTCCCCGTGGGCGGCATGGGCGCGCTCACCGACGCCCTCGCCGACGCGGCCCGCGCTGCCGGGGCCACGATCCTCACGGGCCACGAGGCCACCCGGATCGACACCGACGGCACCCGCGCCGAGGTCGCGTACCGCACCGCGGGCGGCGAGGGCGTCGTCGCCGCCGACCACGTGCTCGTCAACGCCTCCCCGCAGGCCCTCGCCGGACTGCTGGGCGACCCGGCACCGGCCCCCGCCGAGGGCGCGCAGCTCAAGGTCAACATGGTGCTGACCCGGCTGCCGAGGCTCCGGGACCGCGCCGTGGATCCGCGCGAGGCGTTCTCCGGCACCTTCCACATCGCCGAGGGATACGAGCAGTTGGGCACCGCCTACGCCGAGGCGGCCGCCGGCGACCTGCCCGGCGCGCCGCCGGCCGAGATCTACTGCCACACCCTCACCGACCCGAGCATCCTCGGCCCGGACGCCACCGCCCGCGGCTACCAGACCCTCACCCTGTTCGGCCTGCACGCGCCCGCCCGGCTCTTCGCCGCCGACCCCGACGGCGCCCGCGAGGCACTCCTCAAGGCCACCCTCGACCGGCTCGACGCCGTCCTCGACGAGCCGATCGCCGACTGCCTGGCCCGGGACGCCGACGGCCGGCCCTGCATCGAGGCGAAGAGCCCCGTCGACCTGGAACACGAACTGCGGCTGCCCGGCGGCCACATCTTCCACCGCGACCTCTCCTTCCCCTTCGGGGAAGGAACGGAGGGCGGCTGGGGCGTCGAGACGGACCGCCCGAACGTCCTGCTGTGCGGCGCGGGCGCCGTCCGCGGCGGCGGCGTGAGCGGCGTCCCCGGCCACAACGCGGCCATGGCGGTACTCGGGGCTACTCGAAAGCAGTAGCGGAACCGAAGGCGTCCGAGGTTGACGCCGCACCGCTCCCGCCAGGGGCGTGAAGCTGATCTGCGAGCGCGCTTAAGAAAACCTCGATGGACCACGAGCCCGACGTACGGAAGATTTCCTTCCAGGGATCTTGGGTGCTTCGCCGTGCCCGGACCCGGACATCACAGGACACGTACGTCGGGAGCCGTGACATTGAAGGCGCTGGTCAAGCAGAAGGCGGAGCCGGGACTCTGGCTCACGGACGTGCCCGAGCCGGAGTACGGCCCCGGTGACGTTCTGATCAAGGTGAAGCGGACCGGAATCTGCGGCACCGACCTGCACATCCGCTCCTGGGACGGCTGGGCGCAGAAGACCATCGCCACGCCGCTGACCCTCGGCCACGAGTTCGTCGGCGAGGTCGTCGACACCGGCCGCGACGTCACCGACATCAAGGCCGGCGACCTCGTCAGCGGCGAGGGCCACCTCGTCTGCGGCAAGTGCCGCAACTGTCTGGCCGGCCGCCGCCACCTGTGCCGTGCCACCGTCGGCCTCGGCGTCGGCCGCGACGGCGCCTTCGCCGAGTACGTCGTGCTGCCCGCCTCCAACGTGTGGGTGCACCGCGTCGAGGTCGACCTGGACGTCGCCGCGATCTTCGACCCGTTCGGCAACGCCGTGCACACCGCGCTCTCCTTCCCGCTCGTCGGCGAGGACGTGCTGGTCACCGGCGCCGGCCCGATCGGCATCATGGCCGCGGCCGTCGCCAAGCACGCCGGCGCCCGCAACGTCGTCATCACCGACGTCAGCGAGGAGCGCCTCGACCTGGCCCGCAAGACCGGCGTCTCGCTCGCGCTCAACGTCGCCGAGCAGACCATCGCCGACGGCCAGCGCACCCTCGGGCTCAAGGAGGGCTTCGACGTCGGCCTGGAGATGTCCGGCAACCCGCACGCGATGCGCGACATGGTTGCCAACATGACCCACGGCGGCAAGATCGCCATGCTCGGCCTGCCCAGCGAGGACTTCGCCGTCGACTGGGCGCGGATCGTCACCTCGATGATCACCATCAAGGGCATCTACGGCCGCGAGATGTTCGAGACCTGGTACGCCATGTCCGTCCTCCTGGAGGGCGGCCTCGACCTCTCCCCGGTGATCACCGGCCGCTACGACTACCGCGACTTCGACGCCGCGTTCGACGACGCCGCGTCCGGCAAGTCCGGCAAGATCATCCTCGACTGGACCGTCTGATCCTCAGGAGCCCCTGACATGTTTGATTCCGTACGCGACGGCATCCGCGCCACCCTCGACGAGATCCAGCAGGCCGGTCTGCACAAGCCCGAGCGGGTCATCGGCACGCCGCAGTCCGCGACCGTCGCGGTCACCGCCGGCGGCCGCCCCGGCGAGGTGCTGAACTTCTGCGCCAACAACTACCTCGGCCTCGCCGACCACCCCGAGGTCATCGCCGCCGCCCACACGGCCCTCGACCGCTGGGGCTACGGCATGGCGTCCGTCCGCTTCATCTGCGGCACCCAGGAGGTCCACAAGGAGCTCGAGGCGCGCCTCTCGAACTTCCTCGGCCAGGAGGACACGATCCTCTACTCCTCCTGCTTCGACGCCAACGGCGGTGTCTTCGAGACCCTCCTCGGCGCCGAGGACGCGGTCATCTCCGACGCCCTCAACCACGCCTCGATCATCGACGGCATCCGCCTCTCCAAGGCCCGCCGCTTCCGCTACGCCAACCGCGACATGGCGGACCTGGAGCAGCAGCTCAAGGAGGCCACCGCGGGCGGCGCCCGGCGCAAGCTGATCGTCACCGACGGCGTGTTCTCCATGGACGGCTACGTCGCGCCGCTGGCCGACATCTGCGACCTCGCCGAGCGCTACGACGCCATGGTCATGGTCGACGACTCGCACGCCGTCGGCTTCGTCGGCCCCGGCGGCCGCGGCACCCCCGAGCTGCACGGCGTGATGGACCGCGTCGACATCATCACCGGCACCCTCGGCAAGGCCCTCGGCGGCGCCTCCGGCGGCTACGTCGCGGCCCGCGCCGAGATCGTCGCCCTGCTGCGCCAGCGCTCGCGCCCGTACCTGTTCTCGAACACCCTCGCCCCGGTGATCGCCGCCGCCTCCCTGAAGGTCATCGACCTCCTGGAGTCGGCCGGCGACCTGCGCGAGCGGCTGAGCGCCAACACCGAGCTGTTCCGCCGCCGGATGACCGAGGAGGGCTTCGACATCCTCCCCGGCGACCACGCCATCGCCCCCGTCATGATCGGCGACGCCGCCGAGGCCGGACGGATGGCCGAGCTGCTCCTGGAGCGTGGCGTGTACGTGATCGGCTTCTCGTACCCGGTCGTGCCGCAGGGCCAGGCCCGCATCCGCGTCCAGCTCTCCGCCGCCCATTCGTCGGATGATGTGAACCGGGCTGTGGACGCGTTCGTCGACGCGCGCGCCGCCCTGCGAGACTAGGGGCATGATCGAAGCGCGGCGGCTGCACATCCTCCGGGCGGTGGCCGACCACCGCACCGTCACGGCGGCTGCCGCCGCGCTCTATCTCACGCCCTCCGCCGTCTCCCAGCAGCTCGCCGCCCTGGAGCAGGAGACCGGCCACCGTCTGGTCGACCGCAATGCCCGCGGTGCCCGGCTCACCCCGGCCGGCGAGATCCTGCTGAGCCACGCCAACGCCGTCCTGGCCCAGCTGGAGCGCGCCGAGGCCGAGCTGGCGGCGTACGGCTCGGGCGAGGCCGGCACGGTCACCGTGGCGGCATTCGCCACCGGCATCGGTCTCGTCGTCGCCCCCGCCATCGGCGCCCTCGCCCGCACCGCTCCCGGCATCCGGGTGCGGGTGCGCGACGCGGAGGGCGACGAGAGCCTGCTGATGGTCCTGGACCGGCAGGTCGACGTGGCCGTCGCCGTCGAGTACCGCGGGGCGCCCGGCGAGGACGATGCCCGCCTCACCCGCGTACCGCTCTACGCGGAGCCGTTCGACGCGGTCCTGCCGCCGGACCACCCGCTCGCCGCCGGGGAGCGCATCGCGCTCGCCGACCTCGCCAAGGACCCCTGGATCGGCCAGTCCGCCGGTAACCCGTGCCATGACGTGACCGTCCTCGCCTGCGAGTACGCCGGCTTCGCGCCCAGCCTGGAGCACATCTCCGACGACTTCCGCGCCGTCGTCGCCCTCGCCGCCGCCGGCGCGGGCGTCGCCCTGGTGCCGCGCTCGGCCCTGCGCGGCACCGACCTCACCGATGTCGTCGTCCGGCCGGTCGACGGCGTCGCCCCCACCCGCCGCGTCTTCGCGGCGGTACGGCGCGGGGCCGAACAGCATCCCCTGATCCGCCCGGTGCTCGACGCCCTGCGCGCGGCGGGCGAGACGGGCGCCTGACCGGCCCTCGTCCCCGGCCGGGTGCTCAGTCGGCCGAGGCAGTCCACCCCACCGGCTCGATCCGCGCCCCGTCCGCCGGGCGGGCCGCGTCGAACAGCGGGGCCCCGGCCGCGTCCAGGACCCGCAGCCCGGCCACGTACACGCCGCGCCCCACGTAGCGCCGGTCGGTGGTGTACCGCCAGCGCAGCCGTACGGGCCCGGGCGACCACGTCGTCAGGTCGGCGGAGACGTCGTGCCAGACCCGGCCCGACCAGCCGCCGACCGCGCCCGTCGGACGGTCCTCGGGAGGGTCGGTCCGGTGGATGGTGGTGAAGGGGACAGGGGCCCAGTGGGCGCCGCGGTCGGCCGAGGCCTCCAGGACGGCGGTGTCCGCGCCGGGTTCGGTGTCCCACCACAGGGCGCAGGCGAGGCGGGCGGCGCCGGGGACGTCGGGCAGGGTGAGGGTCGCCGTAGTGCCGCTCGCCATGCCGGAGAACCATGCTTCACGGCCCCGGGCCGGGCGCACCGGCACGGCGCGGGCCAGGGCGTCGGCGGCGGCGACCCTCGGCGCGGAGCCGGAGCGCCAGGTGCGCACCGGGTGCACGGAGTTGCCGAGGACGATCAGGAAGGCGTCGGTCGTCGGGTCGAGGACCAGGCTGGTGCCGGTGAAGCCGGTGTGGCCCGCCGTGTGCGGGGTGGCCATCGCGCCCATGTACCAGTGCTGGTAGAGCTCGAAGCCGAGGCCGTGCTCGTCGCCGGGGAACGCGGTGTTGAAGTCGGTGAACATCAGCTCCACGGAGGCGGGGGAGAGGATCCGGGCGTCGCCGTAGGCCCCGCCGTTGAGCAGCGTCCGGGCGAGGACCGCCAGGTCCCAGGCGCACGAGAACACTCCGGCGTGACCGGCGACTCCGCCCATCCCGTACGCGTTCTCGTCGTGCACCTCGCCCCACACCATTCCCCGGTCCAGCCCGGACCAGGGCTTGCGGGCGTCCTCCGTGGCGGCGATCTCCCGGCGCCAGGAGAGCGGTGGCTTGAAACGAGTGCGGTGCATCCCGAGCGGAGCGGTGATCTCGGTTCGGAGCAGGTCGTCCAGAGGGCGACCGGTGATCTCCTCCAGGATCAGCTGAAGCGTGATCAGGTTCAGGTCCGAGTAGAGATAGACCGTCCCGGGCGGGTTCGCCGGCACCTCCTGCCACAGCAGCCGCAGCTGCCCCTCCCGCGTCGGCTCCTTGTAGAGCGGGATCCAGGCCCGGAAACCCGAGGTGTGCGTGAGCAGCTGACGGACCGTGACCTCCTGCTTGCCGCCGCCTCCGAACTCCGGCAGATACGCCGTGACCTTCTGCTCCAGCTCCAGCGCCCCGCGCTCGATCTGCTGCACCGCCAGGATCGACGTGAAGAGCTTGGAGACGGACGCCAGATCGAAGACCGTGTCCTCGCGCATCGGGATCTGCTCGTCGGACGGCAGCTCCACGCCGGTGTCGGTCTTCTCGTCGTACGCGGAGTAGCGCACGGCCATGCCGATCGGCCGGTGCAGCGCGACCGTACCGCCGCGCCCCGCGAGCAGTACCGCTCCGGCGTACCAGGGATGCGTGGGGGAGGGGCGCAGGAAGGATTCGGCGTCCGAGACGAGCCGGTCCAGATGCTCGGGCAGCAAGCCGGCCCGCTCGGCCGGGCCCCGCCGCAGCACGGTCCGCCGCGCCCCGCCGAAGCCGGGCCCCGCGGACCCCTCGCCTCCGCCGCCCGGCTCGCCCCCGCCGCCCGGCTCGGGCGCGGCCCCGGCCGTCCCCGGCACCGTACCGATCATCAGCGCACCTCCCAGCGCGAGCAGTCCACCGCCGAACGCCCGGCGGCTCGGCCCCCGGCCACGCCCCCCGTACCCCGATGTCCTCGTCGACTCCGTCATGCCCAGCCTCTCCCACCCGGCCCGCCGTCCCGAAACAATCTGACACTGCATCAGAAAATCTCTTCCCTCGGCGCACCGGCTGCGGCACCATGCCGCCCATGAAGACGGAGCTGAGTCGGAAACTGGGGATCGAGCACGCCATCTTCGGCTTCACGCCCTTCCCCGCGGTGGCCGCCGCCATCACCAGAGCCGGCGGATTCGGCGTCCTCGGCGCGGTCCGCTACACCGCCCCCGAGGACCTCGCCCGCGACCTCGACTGGATGCAGGACCACACCGACGGCCTGCCCTACGGCCTCGACGTCGTCATGCCGGCGAAGAAGGTCGAGGGCGTGACCGAGGCCGACGTGGAGGCGATGATCCCGGAGGGGCACCGGGAGTTCGTCCGCGCCACGCTCGCCAAGCACGGCGTCCCCGAGCTCGCCGAGGGCGAGGCGTCCGGCTGGCGCATCACCGGCTGGATGGAGCAGGTCGCCCGCAGCCAGCTCGACGTCGCCTTCGACTACCCCATCAGACTGCTCGCCAACGCGCTCGGCTCGCCGCCCGCCGACGTCGTCGCCCGCGCCCACGACCACGGCGTCCTCGTCGCGGCCCTCGCCGGCAGCGCCCGGCACGCCCGGCACCACGCCGAGGCCGGCATCGACATCGTCGTCGCCCAGGGATACGAGGCCGGCGGCCACACCGGCGAGATCGCCTCCATGGTCCTCACTCCCGAGGTCGTCGAGGCCGTCTCCCCGCTGCCCGTCCTCGCCGCCGGCGGCATCGGCAGCGGCGAGCAGATCGCCGCCGGACTCGCCCTCGGCGCCCAGGGGGTCTGGCTCGGCTCGCTCTGGCTGACCACCACCGAGGCCGAACTCCACTCCCGCGCCCTCACCGAGAAGCTCCTCGCCGCCGGCTCCGGTGACACCGTCCGCTCCCGCGCGCTCACCGGCAAACCAGCCCGCCAGCTCCGCACCGAGTGGACCGACGCCTGGGACGACCCGGCCGGGCCCGGCACCCTGCCCATGCCGCTGCAGGGGCTGCTCGTCGCCGAGGCCGTCTCCCGGATCCAGAAGTACGAGATCGCTCCGCTGCTCGGCACACCCGTCGGTCAGATCGTCGGCCGGATGAACAGCGAGCGCAGCGTCCAGCAGGTCTTCGACGACCTCACCCGCGGCTTCGAGCGGGCGATCGACCGGATCAACCGCATCGCCGGAAGGAGCCCGCAGTGAGTGACGGACCGTGGGGGTCCCCCCGGACGAAGTCCGGGGGAGGATTCTGGTCGCAGGCCGCAGCCGACCCCGCCCGCGTCGTCCTCGTCGCCCCCGACGGCGAGGAGTGGACCGCCGGACGGCTGCTCGCCGACGTCAACCGGCTCGTGCACGGACTGCGCGCCGCCGGTCTGGAGCGCGGCGACGCGTTCGCCGTCGTCCTGCCCAACGGCACCGCCTTCCTCACCGCCTGTCTCGCCGCCACCCAGGCCGGGTTCTACCTCGTGCCCGTCAACCACCACCTGGTAGGCCCGGAGATCGCCTGGATCGTCGCCGACTCCGGCGCCAAGGTCCTCATCGCCCACGAACGCTTCGCCGAGGCCGCGGCCGCGGCCGCCGACGAGGCCGGGCTGCCGGAGGCCGTACGGTACGCGGTCGGCGAGGTTCCCGGCTTCCAGCCGTACGCCGAACTCCTCGCCGGACAGCCCGAGTCCACGCCCGCCGACCGCACCCTCGGCTGGGTCATGAACTACACCTCCGGCACCACCGGCCGCCCCCGTGGCATCCGCCGTCCGCTGCCCGGCAAGCTCCCCGAGGAGACCCACCTCGGCGGCTTCCTCGGCATCTTCGGCATCAAGCCCTTCGACGGCAACGTCCATCTGGTCTGCTCGCCGCTCTACCACACCGCCGTGCTCCAATTCGCCGCGGCCGCCCTGCACATCGGCCATCCGCTCGTCCTCATGGACAAGTGGAGCCCCGAGGAGATGCTGCGGCTCATCGAAGCCCACCGCTGCACCCACACCCACATGGTGCCGACCCAGTTCCACCGGCTGCTCGCCCTGCCCGAGGAGACGCGCGGCCGCTACGACGTCTCCTCGATGCGCCACGCCATCCACGGCGCCGCGCCCTGCCCCGACCACGTCAAGCGGGCGATGATCGAGTGGTGGGGGAGCTGTGTCGAGGAGTACTACGCGGCGAGCGAGGGCGGCGGCGCCTTCGCCACCGCCGAGGACTGGCTGAAGAAGCCCGGCACGGTCGGCCGCGCCTGGCCCATCAGCGAACTCGCCGTCTTCGACGACGACGGCCACCGGCTGCCGCCCGGCCGGCTCGGCACGGTCTACATGAAGATGAGCACCGGCGGCTTCCGCTACCACAAGGACGAGGCCAAGACGGCGTCGAACCGGATCGGCGACTTCTTCACCGTCGGTGACCTCGGCGTCCTGGACGAGGACGGCTATCTCTTCCTCCGTGACCGCAAGATCGACATGATCATCTCCGGTGGGGTCAACATCTACCCCGCCGAGATCGAGTCCGCCCTCCTCGCCCACCCCGCCGTCGCCGACGCCGCAGCCTTCGGCATCCCGCACGCCGACTGGGGCGAGGAGGTCAAGGCCGTCGTCGAACCGGCCGAGGGCCACGTCCCGGGCCCCGATCTGGCCGCCGCGATCCTGGCCCACTGCGAGAGCCGGCTCGCCTCCTACAAGCGCCCCAAGTCCGTCGACTTCATCACGCACATGCCGCGCGACCCGAACGGCAAGCTCTACAAGCGCCGGCTGCGGGACCCGTACTGGGAGGGGCACGAGCGTCCCATGTGACGGCGGAATCTCCGGTGCTCCGCACTCCCCTAAGATCACATAGGTCTTGATCGACATCGACGGATCCCGGGGGAATCGGCGGACATGAGTGCATGGCGGACGACCGCGGCGGTGCTGACCGTGGGGCTGGCCCTGGCCGGCTGCGGCACGCAGCAGCAGGCGGATGGACAGCCGGGGGAGCACGGCAAGGCCGCGACACCGACGGCGCGGCAGCCCGGCACGACGGGTGGTGAGGGGTCGACGGCGCGGGAGCTCGCCGCCGACCCCGGCACCCGCTACACCAAGATCGTCGTGCCGACGACGATGGAGGGCCAGGTGTGCGACGAGGGCGACGGGGGCTTCCACTTCGGCAGCGACCTCGACATGAGCGTCACCGGCGACGACGGCCTGAAGGAGATCGAGGACGACGGCGGTGACATCGCGGACGAGATCTCCTGCTCGGGCAGCCCCCAGATCATCCTCCGCAAGGGCACCCGGTCGGCGGCGGCGCCCACCTTCACCGCCCGGACGAAGCTGTACGAGAAGATCCAGGACCCCAAGGCGTCCGTGGAAAGGATCTTCGGCGACTCGATGCGCCTCGGCGAGAGCTACGGCCGCAACCTCGTCGGCAAGCCGCAACTCGTCACCAGCCGCACGATGGTGACGAAGTGCCAGCAGAACGTCGCGGACACCTTCCCCATGACCACCTGTCTGTGGGCCAACTACGGGGCGGCCGGCGTCGTCGACTTCTTCCCCTTCGACGGGCAGTACATCCCGGTCGCGTCGGCCTCCCGGCTGACCCAGGACTTCGTCACCCGCGCCCTCGGCCTCCCCGCCGGGTCCTGACCGGCCCCTGCCGCCGCGTGATCTCGCCAACGCGGCGGCAGATACGCCCTCTTGTCAGCCGGCACCGAACCTTTCGAGAATGCTCATGACAACCGGAGGATCTCCGGTTGCACATCATGCAGAGGGGAACCCCCACATGAAGAAGCCTCTCGTCGGTGCCCTGCTCGCCCTGCTCCTCACCGGAGCGGCGGCAGCCCCGGCCGTGGCGGCCGCGCCGTCGGACACGGTCGCACAGGCCCCGGCATCCGCACCGCGCAGCGCGTCCACGACGGTCGCCGCCGTCGACTTCGCCGGCACGGTCGCGCTCAGCAACTGTTCCGGGTCCGTCGTGCGCATGCCCAACTCCCAGCCGAACGACTACGCGCTCGTCCTCTCCAACGGCCACTGCCTGGAGACCGGCTTCCC
The DNA here is from genome assembly GCF_053605265.1 of Streptomyces sp. NPDC003943. NCBI lineage: Bacteria > Bacillati > Actinomycetota > Actinomycetes > Kitasatosporales > Streptomycetaceae > Streptomyces > Streptomyces sp. NPDC003943. The sequence continues at coordinate 103,685 of NZ_JBSGIW010000006.1, forward strand.
GGCGCCCGGCCAGGTCGTCATGAACAAGCGCTCCACCCGCTCGTTCACGCTGCTCAACTCGGCCGGCACCGGTGTCGGCACCCTGCGCGCCAGCAAGATCGCTTACGGCACGATGACCGACACGGACATATCGATCTACCAGCTGACCAAGACGTACGCGCAGATCCAGAGCACGTACGGGATCAGCGCCCTCACGCTCGCCGACACCCACCCGGTGGCGGGCACGCCGATCACCGTCGTGTCCGGGTACTGGAAGCGGACCTACAGCTGCGACATCGACGGGTTCGTCTACCGCCTCGAAGAGGGCGACTGGACCTGGAAGGACTCGGTCCGCTACACCTCGACCTGCAACACCATCGGCGGCACCTCCGGCTCGCCGGTCATCGACCGGAACACCGGCAAGGTCGTCGCCGTCAACAACACGGGTAACGAGGACGGGCAGAGCTGCACCGTGAACAACCCGTGCGAGGTCGACGAGAACGGCAACGTGACGGTCCGCCAGGGCATCAACTACGCCCAGGAGACCTACCAGATCGTCCCCTGCGTCGGCGCCGGCAACGTCATCGACCTGAACCGCTCCGGCTGCACCCTGCCGAAGCCGTAACACCCCACAGTTCGCCCGCCCCTGTCCGCCGTGTACGCACCGAACGCGGCGGACAGAGGCATTTCTCCCCATTGTGGCAGGATTCGGGGCATGAGTTCGAGCACCGCAGCACTGGCACGGCAGTGGACCACCTGGGGACCGGTCGTCGCGGCCGTCGGCCTCGCCCTCGGCTGGGGGCGCGACCTTCCCGGCTTCGCGGTGGTGCTGATCGTGCTCTGCCTCTTCGCGGCCGTCCTCTCCGCCGTGCACCACGCCGAGGTCATCGCCCACCGCGTCGGCGAACCCTACGGCTCCCTCGTGCTCGCGGTCGCGGTCACCGTCATCGAGGTCGGGCTGATCGTCATGCTGATGATCGGCGGCGGCGACAAGGCGAGCAGCTACGCCCGGGACACGGTCTTCGCCGCCGTGATGATCACGTGCAACGGCATCGTCGGCCTCTCCCTGCTCGTCGGCGCGCTGCGCAACCGGGTCGCCGTCTTCAACGCGGAGGGCTCCGGCGGCGAACTCGCCATCGTCTGCACTCTCGCGACCATGACCCTGGTCCTGCCGACCTTCACCACGACCCACCCCGGCCCCGAGTTCTCCTCCGGACAGCTGGCCTTCGCCGCCGTCTCCTCGCTCCTCCTCTACGGGGTCTTCGTCGCCGTCCAGACGGTCCGGCACCGCGACTACTTCCTGCCCGTGCCCCGGCCCGGCCAGGAGGACCGGGCGGCGGAGGACGAGCACGCCGAGCCGCCGTCCCTGGGCGAGACCTGGTTCAGCCTCGCGCTGCTCGTGGTCGCCCTGGTCGCCGTCGTCGGCAACGCCAAGCTCGTCTCGCCGACCATCGAGGACGCCGTCGCCTCCGCCGGCCTGCCCAAGGCCGTCGTCGGCGTCGTCATCGCCCTCATGGTGCTGCTGCCCGAGACGCTCGCGGCCGTGCGGGCGGCAAGCCGCGACCGGATGCAGACCAGCATGAACCTCGCGTACGGCTCCGCCATCGCCAGCATCGGCCTCACGATCCCTGCGATCGCGCTCGCCTCCGTGTGGCTGGAGGGACCCCTGATCCTGGGTCTGGGGCCCCTCCACATGGTGCTGTTCGTGCTCACGGCGGTGGTGAGCGCCCTGACCGTGGTCCCCGGGCGCGCCACCCTCCTCCAGGGCAGCGTCCATCTCTCGATCTTCGCCGCCTTCGTGTTCCTGTCGTTCAGCCCCTGATCAGCCGGTGATCAGCCCCGGACGACCACCACCCGGAGGTCCGGCGAGCGCAGGATGTCCTTCTCGCAGAACCGCGAGGTCACCCAGCGCTCGTCCGAGAACAGCCGCGTCTGGTCGCTGTAGTGCGGCGAGGCGGGGTTCGAGGACTGCGAGTAGGTCAGCAGGGTGCGGGCCACCGGGCAGCGGCTGCCGTCCCAGCCGACCGCCTGTATGTGGCTGGAGCCGTGCGCGACCTCCGCGTAGCCGCCGCCCGCCGCATTCCAGACGGCCTCCGTCTTGTTCCAGACGCCGAGCGCCTCGGTACCGCCGCCGACCGGTATCCGCGCCCCGTTCCGCACCACGAAGTGGTGCTCCCCGAACGGCGCGTCGAGCGCGATCCCGGCGGCCCGCAGCTCCGCCACCGCGTCCTTCAGCGCCTTGGCGAAGGCGGGGGAGTCGGTGTTGAGCGTGTTCGGGGTGTGCACCGGGTCGGCCGTCGAGAACGGCACCCGCCACTGCTCGGCCGGCGGCGCCGAGGCCGTGAACCGACGCCAGAAGCGGTCGAAGAGCAGCGCGCCCCGGCTGTCCGCGTTCGCCGTACGGTCCCAGGCGCCGAGCACCCGGCACGGCTCCGGGTCGTCGGGGAGCACCGCCGCACAGGCGCGGGCGGTGTCCGCCGCGGCCAGATCGGCGGCCGGGACCCGGTTCGCGAACTGCTGCCGCTGCAGATCGGCCACGGTGAGACCGCCGCGCCCGGCCATCGCGGCCACGTCCTCGATGGCGCCCCGGGTGCGCAGCGAGCGCGCGGTGCCGATGTTGCCGAAGACCCGCTCGTAGCCGGCGAACGGCCGGTCCGCGTTGGCCAGCCAGGCGCTGTCGTTGGAGTTCTCCACGTACGGGGCGTCCCGCAGCACCGGCATCCGCGCCGGACCGAAGATCCCCGGCTGCACCGCGTCGGGATCCGAGCCGGGCACGCAGTCGCCGCGCGAGCCGTCGAGCACCGCGAAGCCCGAGGACGGATACGTCGCCCGGCCGAGCGGCGTCGAACAGCGCGCCACCAGCTCGTCGGTGATCCGCGGCAGCACCTGCGCCTGCGCGAACAGCGTGTGCCCGGCCGCGTCGGCGGCGATCGTGTTCACCCACGGCAGGCCCTGCGTACGGGCCAGGGCCTTCACCATGTCGCCGGTGGAACGTGACTTCGCGAGGCCGAGTGCGGTGTCCGAGGCCCGCAGGTTGGCGGCGTTGGGGTCGTTCATCGCGAAGGCCGTCGTCGCCGTCCACGGCAGCGGCAGCCCGGTGCCGATCCCGGTGACGACCGGTCCGAACCGGGTCCACCACTGCGTACGGGTGACCGGGGCGCCGTCCTTGACCGCGACCGTGACCGTGCGCGGGGTCATCCGCTCCGGCCTGCCGTCCACGAGATACGCGGTGGGGTCGGCCGGGTCGAGGGTCAGCTGGTGCATGTTGAGCGCGACACCGGTGGCGACCGTGTGGCTCCAGGCCACCTTGTCGTTGAAGCCGATGCTGACGAGCGTGGAGCCGAGCAGGGCGGCGCCGGAGACGTTCAGCTCGCCCGGGATGGTCTGCTGCGACTGCCAGAAGCGCCGGCCGCCCTGCCACGGGTAGTGCGGATTGCCGAGCAGCAGCCCGCGCCCGTCGGCCGTGGTGGAGCCCTGGAAGGCGACCGCGTTGGAACCCATGGTCGCGTTCTCGGCCGAGAACAGCTCGCGGGCGGCGGCCGCGGTGCGCGCGGGGTCGGGGGACTCCGCGGCACGGGCCGTGCCGGGCGCGACGGACGAGGTGGGGGCCGTGGGCGCGGCCGGGGGCTGGGCGACGGTGATGCCGTCCACGGCCCGGCCCTCGCCGCCGAGTATCGACAGCGCCCAGCCGCGCCGGGCCACGTCGAGCGCGGTGACCGGGCGGACCCACTCCTGGCCCGCGCAGGCCGGATCCGTGATCCGGTTCCTGCGCAGCCAGGCGTTGTAACCGGCCGCCCAGCCCCGCATCAGCTCCTTGAGCTGCCGGCTCGGCCCGGCGGGCGCGGGCGTGGCCACCAGGGCCTCGACGGTGCCCGCGTCCTTGACGCCGCGGAAGAAGAGGTCGCTGGAGAGGTTCTTCGACGCCGCCGACAGGGAGCCGTCGGGCGCGGCGTCGGCGCCGAACCAGCGGGAGCGCTCGCCGTCGAGGGTCACGAAGCCGTCGGCGAGGGTGCACACCTGGTCGGCGGCCTGCGCCCAGCCGGTGCCGAAGCCGAGGTTCGCGTAGTCCTTGGCGACGATGTGCGGGATGCCGTACTCGGTGTACCGGATGACCGCCGACAGGCCGTGGTCGCGCGCCTCCACGTCCGCGGCGGCGGTGGCGGCGCCGGCGGAAGCGGGCAGCGAGGCGGTGACGGTGGCGAGGGCCGCGCCGAGGAGCGCGAGGCGTTTCAGGCGGGCGGGCAAGAAGGTGCGGAAGTGCAAGGTGCCTCCCAACGGACAGCAGATGACTGCGGGTTGAACCATCACACACCGCTGAGCGCACGCTCTTCAACATCCCGTTCGGTATCTCAGGGTCGCTTCCGGGTACTCCCGGAGAGGCGGCTCCGGGAACCCCGGAAGGACGCCCCAGGGTCGTCCGGGTACTTGACCGGCCGCCCCACCCCGCCGAAGATCTCCAGCCATGGAGCGCATGGACCGCATGGACCCGCAACTGCTCACCGGAACGGTCGACGACGTGCTGCGCACGAGCGCCAGGCGCGTCCCCGACCGGATCGCCCTCCGGTACGGCGAGCGGACCTGGACGTACGCGGAGCTGGACGTCGCCGTCACCGAGGCGGCGGCCGTCCTGCGGGAGCGCTGGGGGCTCCAGGAGAACGACCGGGTCGCGACCTACGCCCACAACTCCGACGCCTACCTCGTCGCGTTCCTCGCCTGCGCCCGCGCCGGCCTCGTCCACGTACCGGTCAACCACCACCTCACGGGCGACGACCTCGCCTACGTCCTGCGTCAGTCGGGCAGTTCGCTGGTCCTCGCCGATCCGGCTCTCGCCGGCCGCGTGCCCGACGACTTCTCCGTACGGCCGCTGCGGGACACCGAGGACTCGTTCCTCGCCGCGCTCGCCGGGCCCGCGCTCGCCGGGCCCGACCCCGGCGCCGACTCGTACCAGGCGGACCGGGACGCCCGCGACCTCGTGCAGTTGCTCTACACGTCGGGCACCACCGCCCTGCCCAAGGGCGCGATGATGACCCACCGGGCCCTGGTCCACGAGTACGCGAGCGCGATCGAGGCGCTCGACCTGCACGAGGACGACCGGCCCGTGCACGCGCTGCCGCTCTACCACTCGGCCCAGATGCACGTCTTCCTGCTGCCGTACCTGGCGGTCGGCGCCGAGAACACCGTCGTCGACGGCCCCGACCCGGCCGTCCTCTTCGACCTGATCGGGTCGGGCCGCTGCGACAGCCTGTTCGCGCCGCCCACGGTCTGGATCGGCCTCGCCGGACACCCCGAGTTCGCCGCCCGCGACCTCTCCGCCCTCCGCAAGGCGTACTACGGCGCATCGATCATGCCGGTTCCGGTCCTGGAGGGCCTGCGCGGCCGGCTGCCCGCCCTCCGCTTCTACAACTGCTTCGGCCAGTCGGAGATCGGCCCCCTCGCCACCGTCCTCGGCCCGGACGAGCACGAGGGCCGGATGGACTCCTGCGGCCGCCCGGTCCGCCACGTCCAGGCGCGGATCGTCGACGAGCACGGCAAGGACGTTCCGGACGGCACGCCCGGTGAAGTGGTCTACCGAAGCCCCCAGTTGTGTGAGGGCTACTGGGAGAAGCCGGAGGAGACGAAGGAGGCCTTCCGTGACGGCTGGTTCCGCTCGGGCGACCTCGCCGTCCGGGACGCCGAGGGCTACTTCACGGTCGTCGACCGGGTGAAGGACGTCATCAACTCCGGCGGCGTCCTCGTCGCCTCCCGCCAGGTCGAGGACGCCCTCTACACCCACCCCGCAGTCGCCGAGGCCGCCGTCGTCGGCCTCCCCGACGCCCGCTGGATCGAGGCCGTCACCGCCTTCGTCGTCCCCCGCGCCGACGTCACCGAGGCCGAACTCCTCGCCCATGCCCGCGAGAAGCTCGCCCACTTCAAGGCCCCGAAGCGGGTGATCCTCATCGACGCCCTGCCGCGCAACGCCAGCGGCAAGATCCTCAAGCGGGAGCTGCGCGAGCGCTACAAGGACTGACCCTCCCCAGCGCCGGACCGCCCCCTCCCGGACCGGCCCCCTCCCGGACCGGCCCCCTCCCGGACCGGCCCCCTCCCGGACCGGCCCCCTCCCGGACCGGCCGGCCCTCCGGCTCCCACCGGCCCTTCCGCTCCGGCCGGCCTCCCGGCTCCCACCGGCCCTTCCGCTCCGGCCGGCCCTACCGCTCCTGCGGGCCCTCCCGCAGGTCCACGATCCGCTTGATCTTGCCCACGCTGCGCTCCAGCGTCTCCGGGGCGACCACCTCCACCGTCACCGAGACGCCGATGCCGTCCTTGACCGCGGTGGTGATCGCCCGCGCCGCCTCCGCGCGCTGTTCCGGAGTGGCCTCCGGGCGGGCCTCGGCGCGGACCGTGAGCGCGTCGAGGCGGCCCTCCTTCGTCAGCCGGAGCTGGAAGTGCGGGGCCACGGCCGGCGTGCGCAGCACGATCTCCTCGATCTGGGTGGGGAAGAGGTTCACGCCGCGCAGGATGACCATGTCGTCGCTGCGGCCGGTGACCTTCTCCATCCTCCGGAAGACGCGCGCCGTGCCCGGCAGCAGCCGGGTCAGGTCGCGGGTGCGGTAGCGGACGACCGGCATGGCCTCCTTGGTGAGGGAGGTGAAGACCAGCTCGCCCTGTTCGCCGTCCGGCAGCACCTCGCCCGTGATCGGGTCGACGACCTCCGGGTAGAAGTGGTCCTCCCAGATGTGGAGCCCGTCCTTGGTCTCCACGCACTCCTGTGCCACGCCCGGCCCCATCACCTCCGACAGTCCGTAGATGTCGACGGCGTCGATCGCGAAGCGCTCCTCGATCTCCCGGCGCATCTCCTCGGTCCACGGCTCGGCGCCGAATATGCCGACCTTCAGGGACGTGCCGCGCGGGTCGACGCCCTGGCGCTCGAACTCGTCGAGCAGGGTGAGCATGTACGAGGGCGTCACCATGATGATCTCGGGGCGGAAGTCCTGGATGAGCTGGACCTGCCGGGCCGTCATGCCGCCGGACGCCGGGATGACCGTACAGCCGAGCCGTTCGGCACCGTAGTGCGCGCCGAGGCCGCCGGTGAACAGGCCGTACCCGTACGCCACATGGACCTTGTGGCCCGGCCGGCCGCCGGCCGCGCGGATCGAGCGCGCCACCACGTCGGCCCAGGTGTCGAGGTCCCGCTGGGTGTAGCCGACGACGGTGGGCCGGCCGGTGGTGCCGCTGGAGGCGTGCAGGCGGCGGATCTCGGACTGGTCGACGGCGAACATCCCGAACGGGTAGTGCTCGCGCAGATCGGTCTTGGCGGTGAAGGGGAAGCGGGCCAGGTCGGCGAGCGAGCGGCAGTCATCGGGCCGTACCCCCGCCTTGTCGAAGGACTGCCGGTAGAACGCCACGTTCTCGTAGGCGTGCCGCAGGGTCGCGCGCAGCCGCTCCAGCTGGAGTGCCTCCAGCTCGTCGCGGCTCAGCCGCTCGCCCGCGTCCAGCAGTTCGGTCATGCCCCACTCCCTCGCCTCACGCGCATACCGCGTTCCATCCGCCACAAAACGGACGACCGATCATTCGGTAGATCTTTACGGGGTCAGTAAAGCCGCTCGCCCCCCGGCCTTGGCAAGAGTCCGGGACGGGTTTTCTCCGCTCGTACACCTGCCTGAACCGCCGAGCGTAACGACCGCGCCCGCAGGTCACGAACCTCCGGACGAAGATCACACATTCGGGTGTGATTGTCCCCGCGAACGCCGGAACGGCGCGCCGCGAGGGAAAGCGGAACAGAAGATGTGGCCGTCCGGCTTCCCTCCCCACCCCCGGACGAATGGATCGTCAGACCGTCATGCCTGTCCTGTGCCGTCCCTCCGTCGCCGTGCCCGAACACACGATCAGCCGGCAGGAGACCCTCGACCTGGCCCGCACCCTGCACGCGGGACACGAGTCGCTGCCGCTCGTCCTGCGCCTGATCGCCAACACGGGCGTCGCCAAGCGGCATCTGGTGCAGCCCATCGAGGACACCCTCGCCCACCCCGGCTTCGAGGCCCGCAACGCGCGCTACGAGACCGAGGCCAAGGCCCGCGTCCCCGCTGTCGTCACCGAGGCCCTGCGCAACGCCGGCCTCGCCGCCCGCGACATCGACCTCATCGTCTACGTCTCGTGCACCGGCTTCATGATGCCCTCGCTCACCGCCTGGATGATCAACACCCTGGGCTTCCGCAGCGACACCCGGCAGCTGCCCATCGCCCAGCTCGGCTGCGCCGCCGGCGGAGCCGCCATCAACCGCGCCCACGACTTCTGCGCCGCCTACCCGGGCGCCAACGCGCTGATCGTCGCCTGCGAGTTCTGCTCCCTGTGCTACCAGCCCACCGACCTCAGCGTCGGCAACCTGCTGTCCAACGCCCTGTTCGGCGACGCCGTCGCCGCCGCGGTCGTCCGCGGCTCCGGCGGCACCGGCATCCGGCTCGAGGCGAACGGCTGCCACCTGGTCCCCGACACCGAGGACTGGATCGCCTACCGGGTCCGCGAGACCGGCTTCCACTTCATGCTCGACAAGCGCGTCCCCGGCACCATGGAGCAGCTCGCCCCCGCCCTCGTCGAGCTCGCCGCCCGGCACGGCCGGGACGCCGGCCGCCAGGACTTCTACATCGTCCACGCCGGCGGCCCCCGCATCCTCGACGACCTCGGCGCCCACCTGGGCGTCGCCCCCGAGCTGTTCCGCTTCAGCCGGGCCACCCTCACCGAGTACGGCAACATCGCCAGTGCCGTCGTCCTCGACGCGCTGCGCCGGCTCTTCGACGAGGGCGGCCCCGAGCCCGGCGCCACCGGCATCCTGGCCGGCTTCGGCCCCGGCATCACCGCCGAGATCTCCCTCGGCAGCTGGACCGTGACCGGGGCCCTCGTGCCCCCGCGCCACGAGACCCTCCCCCAGGACCTCCCCGACCTCGTTTCCTCCGATCTCCCCTTCGACAGCGCTCTCCCCACGACTGCGGCGGTGGCTTCATGACCACGACCACGAACCCCGACACCACCGACGAGCCCCAGGTGCACTTCTGGGCCGTCCCCGACCTCACCGGCCTCGACTTCGACCCGCTCCTCGCCAAGCTCCTGCACGAGGACCCGGTCACCCGGGTGCGCCTCCCGCACGGCGAGGGCCACGCCTGGCTCGTCACCCGCTACGAGGACGTCAAATTCGTCTCCGTCGACCCGCGGTTCAGCCGCCAGGCCGTCTACGGACGCTCCATCACCCGGCTCGCCCCCCACTTCATCCCCATGGAAGGCGCCGTCGGCTTCGCCGACCCGCCGGACCACACCCGGATGCGCCGGGTCGTCGCCCGCGCCTTCAGCGCCCGCGCGCTGCGCTCGCTCCGCGACCACGCCCAGGACGTGATGGACCGGCTGCTCGACCGGCTCGAACGGCAGGGCCCGCCCGCCGACCTCATGGAGCTGGTCAACCGGCCCTTCCCGCTCGCCATGGTCAGCGAACTCATGGGCGTCCCCGAGGGCGACCAGCCGCTGATGGCGAACTGGTCCGACACCATCATCTCGGCCGGCGCGGGCCGCGAGGCCAGCGAGCGCGCCAAGGGCGAGATGGGCCGCTACTTCGCCGAACTCATCGGCCGCAGCCACGGCACCGGCAAGGAGTTCCTCGCCGCCGTCCTCGCCGACGCGATCGACGACGACACCCTCGACGAGCAGGAGGCCGTCGGCCTCGCCGTCCTCATCCAGATCGGCGGCGCGCACGCCGTCCGCAACAACAGCGCCAACATGGTCTACGCGCTGCTCACCCACCCCGAGCACCTGGCCCGGCTGCGCGCCGAACCCGCACTGCTCCCGCAGGCCGTCGACGAGCTGCTCCGCTACATCCCGCACCGCAACGCCGTGGGCCTGTCCCGGATCGCGACGGAGGACGTCGAGGTCGGTGGGGTCAAGATCCCCCAGGGCGACCCCGTCTACGTCTCCTACCTCACCGCCAACCGCGACCCCGCCGTCTTCGCCGAGCCCGAGAAGCTCGACTTCGACCGCGGCTACAACCCGCACGTCGCGTTCGGCCACGGCCCGCACTACTGCCCCGGCTCCGCCCTCGCCCGCATCGAGTCCGAGATCCTCCTCGACACGCTGTGGACCCGCTTCCCGGACCTCCGCCTCGCCGTCCCGGAGGAGGAGATCCGCTGGCAGCGCGGCGCGCTGATCCGCGGCCCCGAGACCCTGCCCGTCACCTGGTGAGAGGACCGACGCGACGATGACCCTCAGCGGTCTCATCGTGCCACCGGGGGAGGGCAGGACCCTGTCCACCCCGGCCCAGCACGTCACCTTCAAAGTCACCGGCGAGCACACCACCACCGCCTCCACCTTCGAGGTGGTCGTCCCGCCGGGCTTCGACGTCGGCGCCCACACCCACGGCCGCGCCGAGGAGCTGTTCTACCTCCTCGAAGGCGAGCTCGACGTGCTCGCCTTCGAACCCGAGGTGCGCACCGCGGACAGCTGGCACGGCTGGCGCTCGGCCGACGGCCGGCGAGCGGTACGGGCCACCCCGGGCACGCTCATGCTCGTCCCGCCCGGCTGCCCGCACGCCTTCGCCAACCTCGGCGGCCGGCCCGCCCGCCTGCTCTTCCAGGTGGCGCCGCCCACGTACCACGAGACGTACTTCGAGGAGCTGATGGAGATTCTCGGCTCGGACGGCCCGGTCGACCACGAGGCCATCGAACAGCTCCGCATCCGCTACGACATCGAGCAGATCACCCCGCTCCGGCACGACGCCGGCGCCCGGGCGGAACGCACGGCCGCGCCATGACCCCGCACCCGCACCCGCACCCGTCCCCGTCCCCGTCCCCGTCCCACGGCCCGGTCGTCCACGACTGGGCCGTGGCCCCGCTGCGCGGCACCGACTTCGACCCGGTGCCGCACCGGCTCCTGCACGAGGAGCCCGTCGCCCGGATCCGGCTCCCGTACGGCGAGGGCCACGCCTGGCTCGTCACCCGCTACGAGGACGTCAAGCAGGTCGCCGCCGACCCGCGGTTCAGCCGGGCGCTCACCGTCGGCCGGCCCATCACCAGCACCACCCCGCACACCCTCGCCCCGGCCGGCGGCGTCGGCCGCGCCGACCCGCCCGACCACACCCGGCTGCGCAGGCTCATCGCCCCCACTTTCGGACGCCGCCGCATCACCGCCCTGCGGAACCACACCACCCGCAGGGCCGAACAGCTCGCCCTGCGCACCCTCGACACCGGACCGCCCGCCGACCTCGCCGAGACCTTCGTCGGTCCGCTCTCCGCGACCGTCGTCGCCGAACTCCTCGGCGTCCCCGCCGGCGACCTCGACCGCGTCGAGGAATGGCGCGCCGGGCTCCTCTCCCACGACACCACCGCCGCCGCAGGCGAGTCCGTCAAACGGGAGATCGCCGGCTACTTCGCCGACCTCGCCCGCCACCGCGCCGAGCACCCCGCCGACGACCTGATCAGCGAACTCGCCGCGGCCCGCGCCACCGGCGGCCTCAGCACCCCCGAACTGGTCTCCATGGCGGTCATGCTCACCCTCAACGGGCTCGACGCCGTCCGCAACATCGTCTCCACCATGCTGTACGTGCTGCTCACCCACCCCGAGCAGACCGCCAAGCTGCGCGCCGACCCCGCGCTGCTGCCCCGGGCCGTCGACGAGCTGCTCCGCTACATCCCGCAGCGCAACGGCGTCGGCATGCCCCGGGTCGCCACCGAGGACGTCGAGGTCGGCGGCGTCACCGTCCGGGCGGGCGAGGCCGTCCACGTCTTCTACCCGGCCGCCAACCGCGACCCCGCCGTCTACACCGACCCCGACCGGCTCGACCTCACCCGCGCCGAGGCCCCGCACCTCGCCTTCGGTCACGGCGCCCACTACTGCGCGGGCGCCCAGCTCGCCCGGATGGAGGCCGAGGTCATGCTCGCCACCCTGCTCGCCGGCTTCCCCGGCCTCGCGCTCGGCGTCCCGCCCGACCGGATCGCCTGGCGCACCGGCTCGGTCAACCGCGGACCCGAGACACTGCCCGTCACCTGGTGACCGAAGGAGCCTCCGAACAGGCCCACCTGGTGACCGGGGCACCTCCGAACTGGCCACCCGGTGACGGGGCGCTCTGAGCAGGGCCCGGCGTAATCCAGTGGCGCCATGACCTCGCCCGATGCTGGGGTGAGGCCATGGACCTCCACCAGACCCGTACCCTCTTCGACCAGCAGCTCCGCCTCGGCGCCCGCCCCGACGGGCCCGGCGCCCGCGTCGAACGCGACGGTCCCGTCGTCCGCCAGACGGGGCCCGCGCACGGCTGGAACGGCATCCTCTGGTCCGGCCTCGACGCGCACGACGCCGACGCCGTCATCGCCGCGCAGATCCGCCACTACCGGCTCGCCGGGCGTTCCTTCGAATGGAAGCTGTACGGCCACGACGGCCCAGCCGACCTCGCGGGGCGGTTGCTCGCCGCCGGTTTCACCGCCGAGGAGCCGGAGACCCTGATGGTCGCCGAGACCGCCGCCCTGCCCGCGCACGAGGGGCTGCCCGAAGGCGTCGAGCTGCGCGCGGTCACCGACGAGGCAGGGGTGGAGATGGTGGTGCGGGTCCACGAACTGGCCTTCGGCACCGACAGCTCCGCCCTCGGCCGCCGTCTGCTCGACCAGCTCGCCGAGACTCCCGGCACGGTCGCCGCGGTCGTCGCCCTCGCCGACGGCGAACCCGTCAGCGCCGCCCGCCTGGAGCTCGCGGAGGGCAGCGACTTCGCCGGCCTGTACGGCGGCGGCACCGTCGAGGGCTGGCGCGGCCGCGGCCTCTACCGGGCCCTGGTCGCCCATCGCGCCCGTATCGCCGCCGCCCGCGGCTACCGCTACCTCCAGGTCGACGCGGCCGACACCAGCCGCCCGATCCTGACGCGGCTCGGCTTCGCGGCGCTGACCACGACCACGCCCTGTACGTACGAGTTCTAGCGCGTCCAGTGCGCCGGGCGCTCGAAGCCCTCGGGCAGCCGGGTGGCCGCGTCGCCGCGGGCCGAGTTGAGCTGCGGCTGGGTGAGGAACAGCGCGCCGGTCAGGTCCGCGCCCGACAGATCGGCGTCCCGTAGGTCCGCGCCGATCAGATCGGCCAGCGAGAGGTCCGCCCCGCTCAGGTCCGCGGCGATCAGCAGCGCCCCGCGCAGGTCCGCGCCGCGCAGCTTCGCCCCGCGCAGCCGGGCGCCGATCAGGTCCGCGCCGCGCCTGCTCTTCGGCTTGCCGCCGGCCGCCGCCCGGACCAGGACGCTGCTCTTCAGGAGCAGCGGATTGACGTCGGCCCGCCCCGGGCCGACGTCCAGCTTCTCCAGGTCCGCCGCCGAGCCGTCCGTCAGCTCCGTCACCCGGGCCAGGGCACGGTCCAGGTCCCGGTGCAGCGAGCGCGTCGCGGTGAGCGCCCGGGCCTCGCTGAGGTAGCGCAGCAGCTCGTGCAGCTGGCGCATCACGGGGAACACCTCGTACATCTGCCGGGCGCTGTCCGGCGCCTCCCGCCAGGACACCCCGCGGAAGGTGACCTGCGAGACCTTCTGGCCGGCGCCGAAGCAGTCGTACACCGTGCAGCCGCGGAAGCCGCTGTCCCGCAGCCGGGTGTGGATGCCGCAGCGGAAGTCGTCCTGGAGGTTCCGGCAGGGATCGCCCGAGGACTTGTTCACCGCGAAGTCGCTGGACTTCGCGAAGGGCAGGGCCACACAGCAGAGCCCGAAGCAGTTCGCGCAGTCACCGCGCAGCTCGTCGTGGTGCGGCTCGTCGGGATGCGGCTCGGCCTGACGGGTCTCGGACACGGTGTGGCGGGTTCCTTCGCTGGTGGGGCGGACATCCCACCGTATCGCGCCCGGAGAGAACCCGATTGCCGCGCTCCTCGCCGGACGGACATGATCGACGACATGCCTCAGTTCACCACCCACGACGGAACCGAACTCTCCTACCGGACACAGGGCGAGGGCGAACCCCTGCTCGTCCTGCCTGGCGGGCCCATGCGCGACCCGGTCTACCTCGGCGACCTCGGGGGACTCGGCGCCCACCGCACGCTGATCGTGCTCGACCCGCGCGGCACCGGCGACAGCGCCGTCCCCGCCGACCCGGCGAGCTACCGCTGCGACCGCCAGGTCGCCGACGTCGAGGCGCTGCGCGCCCACCTCGGCCTGGAGCGCATCGATCTGCTCGGTCACTCCGGCAGCGGCAACCTCGCCACCCTCTACGCCGCCGCGCACCCCGAGCGGATCCGCTCCCTGGTCCTGGTCACCCCGGGCGGCCGGGCCGTCGGCGTCGGCGTCACCGACGAGGAGTGGGACAAGGCCGCCGAGGTCTTCGCCGCCGAACCCTGGTACCCGCAGGCCCGTGCCGCCCTGGAGGCCCTCGGCCCCGACACCCCGCAGCGGGAGGCCGCCCCGGTCGTCATGCCGTTCGCGTACGGCCGCTGGGACGAGGCCGCGCGGGCGCACGCGGCGGGCGTCGGCGAGCAGACCAACTGGGAGGCCGCGCGGGTCTTCTACGGGGAAGGCGCCTTCGACCCGGAGACCACCCGGGCCGCGCTGCGCGCCCTCGACGCGCCGGTCCTCGTCCTGGCGGGCGAGTACGACGGCGGTCCCACCCCGGCGAGGGCCGCCGAGATCGCCGCCTGCTTCCCGCGCGGCGAGGTCGTCGTCCAGCCGGGCGCCGGACACTTCCCGTGGGTCGACGACGCCGGCGCCTTCGTGCGCCCGGTCGCCGCCTTCCTCGACCCGGAGGTGCGCACGGTCGTCGTCGACGGCGTCCGCCTCGCGTACCGGGTCGGCGGGCCGGAGGGCGCGCCGCCGGTGGTCCTGGTGCACGGCCGCGGCGAGAACGGCACCGACTGGGCCGGGATCGCCGCCGCGCTCCGTGCCGACCGGCGGGTGTACGCGCTCGACCTGCGCGGCCACGGACTCAGCGACCGTCCCGGCCGCTACGGCTTCGACGTCTTCCGCGACGAGCTCGGCGGCTTCCTGAAGGCGCTCGGGCTGGCCGGCGCCACCGTCGTCGCGCACTCGATGGGCGGCGCGGCGGCGTACCTCCTGGCCCAGCGGGAGCCGGAGCTGATCGGGCGGCTCGTCCTGGAGGACGCCCCGGTCTTCTTCCCGCTCGATCCGCCGCGCGGCCCGGTGGAGCGTCCGGACGAGCCGCTCGGCTTCGACTGGGCGGTGGTCGGCGCGACCAACGCCCAGCTGAACGAGCCCGACCCGGCCTGGCGCACGGAGCTGCCGGCGATCACCGCGCCCACCCTGATCGTCGGCGGCGGCGAGCAGAGCCATCTGCGGCAGGACCAGCTCGCCTGGATGGCGGAGCAGATCCCGGACGCCCGCCTGGTCACCATCGCGGTCGGGCATCTGATCCACGCCACCCGGCCCGACGAGTTCCTCGCGGTCATCAGGGAGTTCGGCGTCTAGGAGCCGTCGGCCTCCACCGCCACGGACCGGGCCCAGCGGTAGTCCGCCTTGCCGCTGGGCGAGCGCTGGATCCGGTCGGTGAGCACCAGCTGGCGCGGCACCTTGTAGCCGGCGAGCCGGGTGCGGCAGTGGGCCTGGACGGCTGCCAGGTCCAGGGACGCGGCCCCGGCGCGGAGCTGGACGACGGCGGCCACATGGCTGCCCCACTTCGGGTCGGGCACGCCGGCGACCAGCGCGTCGTACACGTCAGGATGGGCCTTGAGCGCCTGCTCGACCTCCTCCGGATAGACCTTCTCGCCACCGGTGTTGATGCACTGCGAGCCGCGGCCGAGGACGGTGACGATGCCCTCCTCGTCGACGGTGGCCATGTCGCCGAGCAGCACCCAGCGTTCGCCGTCCTTCTGGAAGAAGGTCTCGGCGGTCTTCGCCGGGTCGTTGTAGTAGCCGAGCGGCACGTGTCCGCGCTGCGCGAGCCGGCCGGTCCCGCCGGCGGCCACGGGCTCGTGGGTGGCCGGGTCGACGACCTGGGTGCGTTCGTTGACGTGCAGCCGGAAGCCCTTCGCGGGCCCGGAGTCGTCGGTCGCCCGGCCGTTGGAACCGGACTCGGACGAGCCGAAGTTGTTGAGCAGCAGCACGTTCGGCACGAGCTCCTGGAACTGTTCGCGGACGGTGTCCGACATGATCGCCCCGGAGGACGACACGCTGAACAGCGAGGAGAGATCGGTGCCCTTGAGCGGGCCGCGCAGGGCGTCGACGAGGGGCCGCAGCATCGCGTCGCCGACCAGCGAGACGCTCGACACCTTCTCCTTCTCGATGGTGCGCAGCACCTCCTCGGGCACGTACTTGCGGTGGATGACCACGCGCTGCCCGTAGTTGAAGGCGATGAACGAGGTGAGCGTGGACGTGCCGTGCATCAGCGGGGGAGTCGGGAAGAAGGTGAGCCCCGCGCCGCCCGCCGCGACCCGCTCGGCCAGCTCCTCCGGCCGCTTGACCGGCTCGCCGCTCGGATCGCCGCCGAACAGTCCGGCGAAGAACAGGTCCTCCTGGCGCCACATCACGCCCTTGGGCATGCCCGTGGTGCCGCCGGTGTAGATGACGAACAGGTCGTCGGCCGAGCGCGGCCCGAAACCGCGCTCCGGCGAACCGGCCGCCTCGGCGTCCGCGTACTCCACGCAGTCGAGCGAGGGCGCGTCCTCGTCCGGGGTCCCCACCCGCACGAGGTGCCGCAGCTTCTCCGTCTGCGGCAGCGCGGCCGCCACCCGCTCCGTGAACTCGGCGTCGAAGACGAGCGCGGCCAGATCGGCGTCCCGGTAGAGGTAGACCAACTCCTCCTCGACATAACGGTAGTTGACGTTCACCGGGACGAGCCGGGCCTTCAGGCAGGCCAGCACGGTCTGGAGGTACTCGACCCCGTTGTAGAGGTGCAGGCCGAGGTGTTCGCCGGGCCTGAGGCCCGCGTCGACGAGGTGGTGCGCGAGCCGGTTGGCGGCGGCGTCGAGTCCGGCGTAGGTGAGCCGGCGCTCGGCGCCGGTGCCGGGGTGGTCGACGTAGACCAGCGCCTCGCGGTCCGGGACCACGTCGACGACCGATTCGAACAGGTCGGCAAGGTTGTACTCCACCGTTCCTCCTGATCCTGGCCCGCCAGCGACTCGGTCGGTCATTAGAGCGCCGATGGGAAGAGGTGGGAAGAGCCCGCGCAGAAGAATCTGACTAGGTGTCAGAAAACTATTGAAGTGGCCTGGCGACTCCTGCAACCTGTTCCAGAAACGGAGACGGGAGATGCCCATGGCTGGCACCGAACACCTCACCGTGCGGCGCGAGGGCGCCACACTCGTCCTCACCCTCAACCGGCCCGAGGCGAAGAACGCGCTCTCGCTGCCGATGCTGGTCGGTCTGTACGACGGCTGGCTCGCCGCCGACGCCGACGACACCATCCGCTCCGTCGTCCTCACCGGCGCCGGCGGCACCTTCTGCGCCGGCATGGACCTCAAGGCCCTCGCCGGCGACGGCATGGCCGGCGACCACTACCGCGACCGCATGACCGCCGACCCCGACCTCCACTGGAAGGCGATGCTGCGCCACCACCGCCCGCGCAAACCCGTCATCGCCGCCGTCGAGGGCCACTGTGTCGCCGGCGGCACCGAGATCCTCCAGGGCACCGACATCCGCGTCGCCGGCGCCTCCGCCACCTTCGGCCTCTTCGAGGTCCGCCGCGGTCTCTTCCCCATCGGCGGCTCCACCGTCCGCCTCCCGCGCCAGATACCCCGCACCCACGCCCTGGAAATGCTCCTCACCGGCCGCCCCTACCCCGCGGAGGAGGCCGCCCGCATCGGCCTCGTCGGCCGCGTCGTCCCCGACGGCCAGGCGCTCGACACGGCCCTGGAGATCGCCGACCGCATCAACGCCTGCGGTCCGCTCGCCGTCGAGGCGGTCAAGGCATCCGTCTACGAGACCGCCGAGATGACGGAGGAGGACGGGCTCGCGGCGGAACTGAAGCGCGGGTGGCCGATCTTCGCGACGGCGGACGCGAAGGAGGGCGCGAAGGCGTTCGCGGAGAAGCGGACGCCGGTGTACCGGCGCGAGTGAAGATCCCCCACCCCGCCCCTTCCCGAAACCGGGGCTCCGCCCCGGACCCCGTACGGCCTGCGGCCGTGTCCTCAAACGCCGGACGGGCTGAACTTGGAGGTCCTCATGCCCCCCGCCCCCGAAACGCTCCGCGCCCCCCTCGTCGTCGAGTTCCCCTTCACCCGCTCCCTCGGGCCCGTCCAGTCCGCGTTCCTCACCGGGCTGCGCGAGCGCGTCGTCCTCGGCGTGCGCACCGAGGCCGGACGGGTGCTCGTGCCGCCCGTCGAGTACGACCCCGAGACCGCGGCCGAGCTGCGGGAGCTGGTCGAAGTCGAGGCCACCGGGACCGTGACCACCTGGGCGTGGAACGCCGAGCCACGGCCCGGGCAGCCGCTCGCGACGCCCTTCGCCTGGGTGCTCGTACGGCCCGACGGTGCCGACACCGCGCTGCTGCACGCGCTCGACGCGCCCGGGCCCGAGGCCGTACGGAGCGGGATGCGGGTCCGGGTGCGCTGGGCCGAGGAGCGGCACGGGGCCATCACGGACATCGCGTGCTTCGAGCCGTACGCGGACACCACGGCCGAGCATCGGCCCCGACCCCGCCCGCACGACGGCGTGTTCGCCGAGCCCGTCACCGGCATCGTCGCGCCCGCCCGCCTCGACTACACCTACACCCCCGGCCGCGCCCAGACCGCCTATCTCCACGCCCTCGCCGACCGGCGCACCGTCGGCGAGCGCTGCCCGTCCTGCGCCAAGGTGTACGTCCCGCCGCGCGGCGCCTGCCCCACCTGCGGCGTCGCGACGACCGACAAGGTCGAGGTCGGGCCGCGCGGGACGGTGACCACGTACTGCATCGTGAACATCAAGGCGCGCAACCTCGACATCGAAGTCCCTTACGTCTACGCCCACATCGCCCTCGACGGCGCCGGCCTCGCGCTGCACGGCCGGATCGCGGGCATCCCGTACGACCAGGTCCGGATGGGCCTGCGGGTCGAGCCGGTGTGGACCGAGGGCGGCCGCTATCCGGACCACTACCGCCCCTGCGGCGAGCCGGACGCCGACTACGACACGTACAAGGAGCTGCTGTGAGCCCCGCCATCCGCGACGTGGCGATCGTCGCCTTCGCCCAGACCGACCACGCCCGCCGCACCGACGACCTCTCCGAGGTCGAGATGCTGATGCCGGTGCTCCACGAGGTGCTCCGGCAGACCGGACTGAAGACCTCCGACATCGGCTTCACCTGCTCCGGCTCCTGCGACTACCTCGCCGGCCGCGCCTTCTCCTTCACCATGGCCCTGGACGGCGTCGGTGCCTGGCCGCCGATCTCCGAGTCGCACGTCGAGACGGACGGCGCCTGGGCGCTGTACGAGGCGTGGGTGAAGCTGCTGACCGGCGAGGCCGACACGGCGCTGGTGTACTCCTACGGGAAGTCCTCGCCCGGTTCCGTCCGCGACGTGCTGACCCGCCAGCTCGACCCGTACTACGCGGCGCCCCTGTGGCCCGACTCCGTCGCCCTCGCCGCGCTCCAGGCCCGGGCCCTGATCGACGCGGGCGAGACCGACGAGCGCGGCCTCGCGGCGATCGCCGCCCGCAGCCGCCAGGACGCCGCCGCCAATCCGCACGCCCAGCTGCCCGGGGCCCGCCCGCAGGGCGACTACGTCGTGGCGCCGCTGCGCACCGGCGACTGCCCGCCGGTCGGCGACGGCGCCGCCGCCGTGATCCTCGCGGCGGGCGACCGGGCCCGGGAGCTGTGCGCCCGGCCCGCCTGGATCACCGGCATGGACCACCGCATCGAGGCGCACGCGCTGGGCGTGCGCGACCTCACCGACTCGCCCTCCACCCGCCTCGCGGCCGAGCGCGCCGGCGCGTACGACCCGGCCGCCGGACGGCCCATCGACACGGCCGAACTCCACGCGCCCTTCACCTCCCAGGAGGTCGTCCTGCGCAAGGCGCTCGGCCTCGCCGACGACGTCCGCGTCAACCCGTCCGGCGGCGCGCTCGCCGCCAACCCGATGATGGCCGCCGGACTGATCCGGCTCGGCGAGGCCGCCGCCCGCATCCACCGCGGCGCCTCCCACCGCGCCCTGGCCCACGCCACCTCCGGGCCCTGCCTCCAGCAGAACCTGGTCGCCGTCCTGGAAGGGGACTCGCATGAGTAAGGCTGTGACATCCAAAGAGAGGGTAGCCGTCGTCGGCATCGGGCAGACCAAGCACGTCGCCGCCCGCCGGGACGTGTCGATCGCCGGACTCGTCCGCGAGGCCGCCCAAAGGGCGCTCGACGACGCCGCGTTGACCTGGGCGGACGTAGACGCCGTCGTCATCGGCAAGGCCCCCGACTTCTTCGAGGGCGTGATGATGCCGGAGCTCTACCTCGCCGACGCGCTCGGCGCCGTCGGCAAGCCCATGCTCCGGGTGCACACCGCGGGCTCGGTCGGCGGCTCCACCGCCCTCGTCGCCGCCAACCTGGTGGCCGCCCGGGTGCACCGCACCGTCCTCACCCTCGCCTTCGAGAAGCAGTCCGAGTCCAACGCCATGTGGGGCCTGTCGCTGCCCGTCCCCTTCCAGCAGCCGCTGCTCGCCGGCGCCGGCGGCTTCTTCGCCCCGCACGTGCGCGCCTACATGCGCCGCACCGGCGCGCCGGACACGATCGGCTCCCTCGTCGCCTACAAGGACCGCCGCAACGCGCTGAAGAACCCCTACGCCCATCTCCACGAGCACGACATCACCCTGGAGAAGGTGCAGTCCGCACCGATGCTGTGGGACCCGATCCGCTACTCCGAGACCTGCCCGTCCTCCGACGGGGCCTGTGCGATGGTCCTCACCGACCGCACGGGCGCGGCCCGTTCGCCCCGCCCGCCGGCCTGGGTGCACGGCGGGGCGATGCGCAGCGAGCCGACCCTCTTCGCCGGGAAGGACTTCGTCTCGCCGCGGGCCGGCCGCGACTGCGCGGCCGACGTCTACCGGCAGGCCGGCATCACCGACCCGCGGCGCCAGATCGACGCCGTCGAGATGTACGTGCCGTTCTCCTGGTACGAGCCGATGTGGCTGGAGAACCTGGGCTTCGCCGCCGAGGGCGAGGGCTGGAAGCTCACCGAGGCCGGGGTCACCGAGATCGGCGGCGACCTGCCCGTCAACCCCTCCGGCGGTGTCCTGTCCACCAACCCCATCGGCGCCTCCGGCATGATCCGCTTCGCGGAGGCGGCGCTGCAGGTCCGCGGCCAGGCCGGCGAACACCAGGTCGAAGGCGCGCGCACGGCGCTCGGGCACGCGTACGGAGGGGGCGCGCAGTTCTTCTCGATGTGGGTCGTGGGCGACCGGCCGCCCACCGGATGAGGGTCTGTCCGCACCTCCGGCCGCTCGCTACGCTGAGGCCCCACCGCGCGAGAGGAGCAGGGACGTGGCGGACAGCACCAGCACCCTTACCGGTCGGCACGCCTTCACCGAGGACGGGGTCACGGGCCGGAGCGTGCCCGAACTCGACCTGTCACACGCCGAATGGCGCTCCGGCAGCCAGGGCGTCGGGGACGTCGAGATCGCGTTCGTCGAGGGCTTCATCGCGATGCGCAACGGGCGGCGGCCGGAGGTGCCGTCGCTCGTCTTCAGCCCGGCGGAATGGCGGGCGTTCGTGGTGAACGCGCGCGACGGAGAGTTCGACCTGACGTGAGGCCCGAGCGCGACCTGGCCCGGCTGCTCGCCGGGATGCGGCCCGAACCGAACCCGGGCCGCTATGTCTTCACCACGCTGGAGCGCGCCGAGCCGGGCTCCCTGCCCGCGGGCCTCACTCCGGTCGTCACCGTCGCCGAGCCCGAGGGCGTGACGATGGTGGTACGCCAGGAGGAGGCCGACGCGGCCTCGCTGGCGTACGACTACGTGGCCGCGTGGATCACCCTGCGCGTCCACTCCGCGCTCGACGCCGTCGGACTCACCGCGGCCGTCGCCGGGGCCCTCGCCGACGCGGGCCTGAGCTGCAACGTCGTCGCCGGCTTCCATCATGATCACCTCTTCGTCGAACACGCCCGGGTGGAGCAGGCTTTGGCCGTCCTCGACGCCCTTTCACACAACCCACACAAAGCTGCTCACTGACCCGGCCTCCCGGCGTACGCTGGGCCTTTCGTGGGGCCACCGCCCCGACGCACCCCCCTGTGCGCCGGGCGTGCGCCCCCATCGTGGGGGTGGACGATGACAACACAGCACACCGGCGGTCCCGCCGGCCGCGGCTTCGGCCTCTTCGAGCGCGAGGCGGAACTCGCGGCGGCCGAGGACGCGTTGAACCTGCTCGTCGGGCTCGGCTCCGACGCGGCCTGGCCGTCCCCGTCGGACCAGGACGCGGCCCCGCGCGAGTCCGCTCCCGGACCGGTCACCGGATCCGTTCCCGGATCCGTGGACGCCGACGGGTCCGGACCCGCGGATCCCGCCGCGGACTCCGGCCGCGAGCCCGGCGCCGTCCGGTCCGCCGTGGCGCCCCGCAAGGACGGTGCCGACCCGGCGGACCCGCCGGCCCCGACCGCCGACGCCGTACGCCCGGAAGACGCCGTCGCCGCCCTCACCCCTCTCCACCACCTCGGCCGTCCGGGCCGTGCCCTGCGGCTCGTCCCCGGCTCCGGCCCCGGCCGCGCCCCCGTACGGCCCGGTGCCGCCCCGCGCCGCGGCGGCGTCCTCGCGTACGCCGCGCCCGCCGGCCTCGGCAAGACCACCCTGCTCGCCGAGATCCGCCGCCGGGCCGCCGCCAAGGGCTGCACCGTGCTCTCCGCGCGCGGCGGCGACCAGGAGCAGCGGGTCGCCTTCCACGTCGCCCGGCAGCTGATCCAGCCGCAGCTCGCCGCCGCCTCCCGCACCGAGCTGCGCGAGCGGCTCGGCAGCTGGTACGACATCGTCGGGCCCGCCCTCGGCCTGTGCACCGCCGCCGAGGGTGCCCCGCCGGACCCGCAGGGCCTGCGCGACGGGCTCGACTGGGTGCTCACCCACCTCGCCGTCCGCCGCGCCCCGCTCGTCGTCGTGCTCGACGACGCGCACTGGGCCGACCCCGAGTCCCTCGGCTGGCTCTCCGCCTTCTCACCCCGCGCCGAAGAACTGCCCATGCTGCTCGTCGTCGCCTACCGGCCCGACGAACTCCCGGACGCGGGCGAGGAGTTCACCGGACGCCGGTCCGGCCAGCGCCCCATCGGCCTGGAGCCGCTCACCTCCACCGCCATCGCCGGCCTCGTCCGCGACCGCGTCGGCGCCCACGCCGACGACGCCTTCTGCCACGAATGCTGGGCCGTCACCTCCGGCAACCCCTTCGAGGCCGTCGAACTCGCCCTCAGGATCCGCGACCGCGGCCTCGAACCCGTCGCCGACCGCGCCCCCGCCCTGCGCGACCTCGCCGCCGCCGTCAAGGGCAGCGGACTCATCGCCCAGATCGAACGCCTCGGTACCGCCACCGTCCGCCTCGCCTGGGCCTGCGCCGTCCTCGGCACCGAGATCTCCCCGCAGCTCGCCGGTGCCGTCGCCGGACTCGGCAGCGAGGAGGTCACCCGCTGTGCCACGCTGCTGCGCGGCGCGCGCGTCCTCGCCGACCCCGTCGACGAGGAGCGCGACGCCCTCGAGTTCGTCCACCCGCTCATCGCCACCGCGGTCTACGACGCCATCCCCGCCGCCACCCGCGTCGCCCTGCACGGCCAGGCCGCCTGGTGCGTCGTCGACGCCGGACTCGGCTCCACCGCGGCCGCCCGCCACCTCGTCGAGACCCACCCCGAGGGCGACCCGTGGGTCGTGCAGCACCTGCGCGCCGCCGCCGGCGAGACCCTGCGGGCCGGCGCGCCCGACACCGCCCGCCGCTACCTCGCCCGCGCGCTGCGCGAACCCCCGGACCACGACGAGCGCGCCGCCGTCCTCTTCGAACTGGGCTGCGCCTCCCTCCTCACCGAACCCGCCACCACCGTCAACCACCTCCGCGCCGCCTTGGAGGAACCGGTCGCCGACCCGGCGCTGCGGCACGGCATCGTCTACCGCCTCGCCCAGGTCCTCGCCCACAGCGACCGCCTCGTCGAGGCCACCGAGCTCCTCGAACGCGAGACCCGGCTCACCACCGACGCCCGCAGCAGGCTGCGCATGCAGGCCGAGAAGTTCATGTGGGACGCCCTGCGCGCCGACGAACCCGAATCGACCGCCCGCTCCCGGCGCCTCGCCGCCCTCGCCGACCGGCTCACCGGCCGCGACCTCACCGAGCGCTATGTCATCGGGCTGCGCGCCTGGGACGCCACCCTGCGTGCCGAACCCGCCTCCGTCGCCCTCCGGTACGCCGAACGCGCCCTCGAAGGCGGCCTCAGCATGGCCGACGAGAGCCGCGGCTTCGAGGTCCCCGTCCTCGTCGCCCTCACCTTCCTCTACGCCGACCGGCCCGGCCGCGCCGAGGAGCTGTTCGCCGCCGGCACCGCCGAGTTCGAGAAACGGGGCTGGCGCGGTGCCCACCTCTCCTTCGCCTACACCCTGCTCGGCTACATCCGCTTCCGGCGCGGCCGGCTCCTGGAGGCCGAGGACTTCGCCCGCGCCGGACTCCGCCTCGCCGAGCGCGTCGGCCCCCGCACCCCCGCCCTGTGGTACGCCACCGGCGTCATGATCGAGATCCTCCTCGCCCGCGGCCGCACGGAGGAGGCCGAGCGGGTCGCCCGCGAGCACGACTTCGGCGACCCCTTCCCCAACACCGTCACCATCCCCGACTGCGAGACGGTCCACGCCGGACTGCTCCTCGCCACCGACCGCACCGAGGAGGCCCTCGGCGCGCTGTCCGCCGTCGGCCGGCGCCTGGACCCGCGGGGCAAGCGCAACCCCTCGTGCTGCCCCTGGCAGCTCCACCTCGCCCTCGCCCAGTCCGGCGTCTCCCCGTCGAGGGCCCTCGCGACGGCCCAGGAGGCCGTCGCCCGCGCCCGCCAGTACGGCGCGCCCTCCGCGATCGGCCGGGCGCTCCGTGTCACCGCAGAGGTCTCCGGCGACGCCGACCGGGTGAAGCTCCTGGAGGAGTCCGTCGAGTGGCTCGACCGCTCGCCCGCCGCGTACGAACTGGCCCGCTCCCTCGTCGCCCTCGGCATCGCGCTGCGCCGCGCGGGCCGCACCGAGGAGGCCGCCGAGCACCTCTACCGGGGCCTGGAGACCGCCCAGAGCTGCGGCGCCGACGCCCTGGTCGAGGACGCCCGGGCCGAGCTCGCCGCCGCCGGACTGCGCCCCCGTACGCTGCGGACGGCCGGCACCGACGCGCTCACCGCGCGTGAGCGGACCGCCGCCGAGGTGGCCGCCCGCGGCGAGGATCCGGCCGCCGCCCTCGGCGTCGACCGCGCCACCGCCACCCGCCTGCTCTCCGCCGTCTACCGCAAGCTCGGCACCGACCAGTCCGGCCTCGCACAGGCCCTGATCGCCATGGGCCGCTGACCCCCTGCCCCGGCGCGCCGCACGGTGCGCCGGGACACGTACCATGGCGGTATGTCCTTCCTCCGCCGCCGCAGCGCCGCCACACCCGCGGGCCCGGACTTCGACGTCCTGGCCATGGACCCCGGGGACTGGCCCGGCAATCTCGGCGCCGGTCTCCTGCCGGCCCCCGACGGCAGCTGCCAGGGCGTGTTCCTGCGCTACGACCTGTTCGGCGGCCGCGGCCCCGCGATGATCATCGGCAACCTGCCCGAGGGCTCCCCGGCGCGTGAGCTCGGCGAGGGGCAGGTCCCCTTCGAGGTGGCGCAGATGCTCGCCGCGCTCGAGAACGACGAGCCGGTCGAGGTCGTCGACCGGGAGGACGTGCCCGTGATGCAGGGCGACAACCTGCTCATCGTGCGCCGGCTCAAGCTCTCCGAGAGCCGGATCTCCTGCGTGCAGTTCGACCGCAGCGACAACGTCCTGGTGACCATCGTCAGTTGGGACCGGCCCATCACCGACGACCTGTACGCCCTGCTCAAGCCGCTGCCCGCCGAGCTGTTCCAGCAGGGCTGACCGGGAGGCGGGGGCGATGAGCAGCGCGCGCGTCGACAGCTGGGTCTGGGCCGTCCGGCTCACCAAGACCCGTTCCCAGGCCGCGGCGGCCTGCCGCGCCGGGCACGTCAAGGTCAACGGGGAGCGGGCCAAGCCCGCACAGCCCGTGAAGCCGGGCGACGAGGTGCGGATCTTCCACGGCGGCCGGGAGCGGATCGTCGAGGTCAAGGAGCTGCACACCAAGCGGGTCGGCCCGCCCGTCGCCGCCGAGGCGTACGTGGACAACTCCCCGCCCCCGCCGCCGCGCGAGGAGGTCGCCGTCGCCGCCGTCCGCGACCGCGGGGCCGGCCGCCCCACCAAGCGCGACCGCCGCGAGCTCGACCGGTTGCGCGGCCTGCACCCCTGACCGGCCACGACAGCCCCCGGCGCGATGCCGGGGGCTGTCCGCGCCACTACGGCACGAGCGAGCCGTACGCCGCCGCGAGCCGCGCCGCCGAGGTGCCGAGGCCCCGCGGGCCCCGCCGCGCCAGCGAGGTACCGGCGCCCGCGTGGACGTCCTCCGCTCCGTAACGCCGCACGCTGCGGTGCCAGTTGAGGACCCCGGCGAGCCAGTCCTCCAGCTCCCGCAGATACGCGCCGAAGGCCGCCCGGCCCGCCGCGTCGAGCTCGAAGTCCTCGAAGAGCAGCGGCACTTCGTGCTTCTTCAGGTGCTCGTACTGGCGCAGCCGTCCGCGCATCAGGTCGTCGACCATCGACACCGCGGCCGGGTAGTCGCAGTCGAAGAACTTCTGCACCACGAGCACCAGGTTGTGCAGCTCGCCCTCGACCTCGATCTCCTTCTGGTACGAGAACAGGTCGTTGACCATGGCCCCGTAGTCCATCACCGAGCCCTCCAGCGCGCGCACCGTGCCCGTGCGGAAGAGCTCCGGCGGCAGCGCCGTGTCGTGGCGCAGCCGGCACAGCAGCATCGTCAGCTCGGAGCCGAAGGTGCTGCGGCGCATCTCGATGTAGTCGACCGGGTCGGGCACCCGGTGCTGGGCCGTGTTGTGCAGCTCCCACAGCCAGCTGTCCAGCATGGCGTCCAGGGCCGTGCGCAGCTCGGCGCGGGCCGCCTCGGTCATCGGACCCGTCGTGCGCGCCCACAGGTCGACGAGCGCGCGCTCCAGCGGGTTGAGCGCTCCCGCCACACCCGCCCCCGCGGTTCGGTGATCCCCCAACGGCATCAGGGACTTGAGCCGGTCGGTCTGGCGCTTCGCGGCGACGAGGTTGCGGGGCCGGCCGAACACGATCGGGTAGTAGTCGTCCGCGTAGGTGCCCCAGCTCAGCCAGTCGGCGCTGAGCTTCAGCTCCTCCGCGGTGGCGTCCGGGTCGAGGCCCGCCGAGCAGAGCGCGAGGTCGAAGCCCTCCGCCATCGACCGGTCCCAGATGTCGTCCAGGAGTCCCATGCGCTCCGCCCAGTCCACCGTGTGCCGCGCCGCCTCCGCGTGGTACGGGTTGATCGTCAGCGGATACGGCAGGTCGAAGTCCGGCAGGAGCGACGGGCCCACCTCCTGGTGCGGCCGGTGGGTGAGCGCGCGCACCCGGCTCTCGGCAGGGCGCCCGAACAGCGTGCGGACGTCGCGGGCGGAGGTGCCGAGCACCCCGTCGAACGGCGCACCGCCGGTCACCAGCCCCTCGTTCATGTAGCGGCTGGAGCGCATGTGCCACTCGTGGCCGCCGGACTGCCAGTCCTGGAGTCCCTTGGTGTACGCGGCGATCGCCGCGGCCTCCGCCGGGCCGAGGCCCTGCTCCAGGCAGAGCGCGGGCACTTCGGTCAGCGCCGTGTTCTCGAACTGCTGGATCCGCGAGGTCAGCAGGTCGTTGACGGCGTCCGCCGCCTCCTGCGTCGTACAGCCGAGGAACTTCTCCAGGACCAGCACCCCGTTGCTGTTCTCGCCCTCCCGCTCCACCTCCCGCTGGTACGAGAAGAGGTCGTTGCGCAGATGGACCGCGTCGGAGAAGGCGTCCCGCAGCACGCGGAGCGGCCGGGAGTGCGCCAACTGCTCGGGCACCTCGGCGCCCGCCGCGTACTCGACGAGCCCGGCCGACCAGGGCGCGCCGCCGACCTTGCGGCGCATCTCGATGTACTCGACGGGGTTGGCGATCCGGCCCGAGTTGATGTTGTCGAGCTCCCACAGGGACTCGTAGAGCAGGTGCTCGGTCGCCTCGGCGAACCGCACCCGCCACGCCTCCGACATCGCCGGCACGGTCCGCCGCCACAAATCGGCGAGCCCGGCCTCGACCGGGTTCGTCGGCTCGGGCATGCCGGCCGCCGGATCGGCGGGCATGAAGGGCGGCAGCCGGTCGAGATAGGCCTTGCCGCCGGCCCGGTCCCCGCTGTACTTGAAGATCTCCAGGAAGTGGTCGTCGAAGAAGAAGACCCAGGTGTACCAGTCGGTGACCAGCGACAACACCTCGGCGTCGCAGTCGGGATGGGTGTACGAGCAGAGCAGTGCGTAGTCGTGCGACTGGAGGTCGGCCTCCTCCCAGACGCCGGAGCCCTCCAGCATCCCCATCGCGCGCGCCCAGTCGCGCGTGTGCGTCCGGGCCACCTCCACATGGGGATTGAGCCGCGCCGGATACGGAACATAGAAATCCGGCAGAACGAAGGGCTGAGCCATGCGAGGAGGGCCTCTCGGTGAGCGTGGTGGGCGGTCGTCCGGCCGAGCATTACCCGCCGACCCCTGCCTCCACGCGGACACCGGAATAGTCATACGAACGGCCATGGGGTGCCGTCCGGACCGCGTTCCAGCCGCGGCCCGGCGACACCCGCAGGGTTTCGGCCAGCCCCGCTCAGGCCTGGGAAACCCGCACGTCAGCGGCCTTCACAAAGGCCACCCGATGGCCGAACTGGATCTCGTAGTACTCCTCCTGACCGCGGACGACCGCGTGGCCCGCTGTATCGAACGTGGGTGCGTAGAGGTACTCGCCCGCCGTGCGGCCGCCCACCACGTACCGCTGCCCGGCGAGCAGCTTGTACGGCAGCGGCGACACCGCCTGCACCGGCACCCCGGCCGGATAGGCCGCCGCCTCCGGATACGCCCGCCCGTACACCGGCACCGACGCCAGGCCCTCCCTCGGAGTGAGCACCGAACCGCGCGCGTTCACCGCCGTCGGCTCCTCCTTCGGGTTCTGGAACCACGCCTTCTGCCCCAGGTACCAGATCGCCGTCCAGTCACCCTGCCGCTCGGCGACCGCGTAGCTCTGGCCGGTGGACGCCCGCGCGCCCGTGTCGTTCACCCCGGTCGTGGAATCCTGCCCGCCGGGCCGCAGTCCGATGTCCTTCACCAGCGGCGCGTCGGCGCTCGGAGAGGTGTGCAGGCGCACCGCACCGCTCCCGTGCGGCGCGCACGCCTCCCCGGCCGTCACGCACCCCGTGTACACCGGCTGGTGGGACGCGTAGTCCGGGCGGATCGTCACCACGCCCGCGTCCGGGCCCGCGCTCGGCGTGATCGGCCGGCCGAGCAGCTGGAAGTAGTGCGCCCAGTCCCAGTACGGGCCGGGATCCGTGTGCATGCCCCTGACGCTCGACGCGGTCGGGCCCGGCACGTTGTCGTGGCCCAGGACGTGCTGCCGGTCCAGCGGAATGCCGTACCGTTTCGCCAGATAGCGCACCAGGCGCGCCGACGAGCGGTACATCGCCTCCGTGTACCAGGAGTCCGGCGAGGTGAGGAAGCCCTCGTGCTCCAGACCCACCGACTTGGCGTTCAGGAACCAGTTGCCCGCGTGCCAGCCCACGTCCTTCAGCGCCAGGTGCTGTGCCACGTGCCCGTCCGAGGAGCGCAGGGTGTACTGCCAGGACACGTACGTCGGGTCCTGCACCAGCTTCAGGGTGGTGGCCCAGCTGCCCTCGGTGTCGTGGATGACGATGTAGTCCACCGACTGCGAGACCGGGCGGTCCGCCTTGTCGTGGTTGCCGTAGTCGCCGTCCCCGAACTCCTCGTACGGCGCCGGGACCCACTCGCACGCCACCGCCTCCGGGCACTCCACCGGGCCCTTCGCGGGCGCCCGCAGGCCGAGCGCCGCGACCTGGCCGGTGGCCGGAGCGACGTCCGGGTCGGCCGCCAGGACGACCTCCTGGCCACTGTCCGTGGTGCGCGACTCGCCGGAGCGGATCACGTCGAACACGTCGTTCGCGTACGTGGCCGCCGTCGCCGTGTCGTCCGCACCCGAGTAGCGCGCCACCGCCCCGTACCAGTCGGCCGGATCGGCGCTCGCCGGCAGGCCGGCGGCGCGCTGCGCGGCGGCGAGCAGCGCCGCACCGCCGTCGATGTTCGCGGCCGTGCTGGTGCGCAGCTCCTCGGCCGGCCGGCCGGTCAGCTCGGCGGCCTGTTCCAGGGTCCGCAGCCGGGCGGGCAGCGCCGTGCCCGGCTCCGGCTCCGGCACGGGCTTCGGCAGCCGTGGCGCCCGCGCGTCGTCGCCACGCGCGTCCTCCGTGCCGTCGGCGTGGTGCGGCGCCTCGGCGAGCGCCGTCACCGCGTCGGTGAGGTGCATCGGACCGTAGCCGCCGGTCACGCTCGGCGCGCCGCCGTGCGTGTCCCAGCGCGACTGGAGGTACGACACGGCGAGCAGCACGCTCTGCGGCACGCCGTGGCGCTCGGCGGCCACCGCGAACTGCCGCTGGAGCAGACCCGCTTCGGGCTGATCGGCGGTGGCGGTGCCGGTGGCCGCGGGCGCGCCGGACAGCAGGGGAAGGAGCAGGACGGCGGGCGCGACACGTCTGAGGGACGTGGAACGGAGCAAAGCAGCCTCCAGGGAGGGGTGGGCGGGGGCGTGCGGGACCGAACCCGTACAGGGGTAGCGGCTCCCGGACGATCCGTCAATCACCCGCCGGACGCGTCGATTTCCCACGTCAGGGCAGTTTCCCGGAGGCGGTGCGCCCGCCTGCGGCGCGTCAGTGGAGTGGACCAATGGGGGCGGGCCCGGCGTACCGAAACGAAACGCCGCGCCCCCGGTGTGTCGGCACCGGGCGCGCGGCGCGCCACCCCGTTTCTCCGTACGACCGGCCCGCTCAGCGCGTGCCGACCGCCGCGCGCACGGCCCGCCGGGCCATGGCGCAGTCGTCGTGCAGCCGCCGCAGCAGCAGCCGCTGCTCCTCTCCTGGCGCCAGGGCGCCCGCGGGCACCGGGACCGAACCGGCCGGCGGCGCCTCCTTGATCGTGCGCTGCACCGCCGTCTCGTACGTACGGATCTCGCGGGTCAGCACGATCATCAGGTTCACCAGGAACGCGTCCCGCGAGGCCGTCCCCGCCTGCTGCGCCAGCTGGCTGATCTGGCGCCGGGCGAGCGGCGCTTCGCCGAGCACCGCCCACAGCGTCGCCAGGTCGTAGCCCGGCAGGTACCAGCCCGCGTGTTCCCAGTCGACGAGCACCGGACCGGCCGGCGACAGCAGGATGTTGGAGAGCAGGGCGTCACCGTGACAGAACTGCCCCATGCCCTGCCGTCCGCCCGCCTGCGCGAGCCCGTGCAGCAGCTTCTGCAGGTCGTCCCGGTCCCGGTCGGTGAACAGACCCAGCTCGTGGTAGCGGGCGATCCGCGCCCCGTAGTCGAGCGGCGCGTCGAACGTCCCGGCCGGCGGCCGCCAGGCGTTGAGCCGTGCCACGGCGCCGAGCGCGGCCCGGACGTCCGCGCGGGGCGGCGCCTCGACCGGGTGACGGGTCAGCGCCGCCGCCCGTCCCGGCATCCGCTCGATGACCAGCGTGCAGTTCTCCGGGTCCGCGGCGACCAGCCGCGGCGCGCGCACCGGGGGACGGTGCCGGACGAAGGAGCGGTAGGAAGCTATCTCGTGCCGGAACCGCTCGACCCACGCGGGGGAGTGGTCCAGTAAACACTTGGCGACCGCGGTCATCCGCCCGGTCGTGCCCACGATCAGTACGGAGCGTCCGCTGCGCCGCAGCACCTGCACCGGGTTGAACTCCGGGCAGATCCGGTGGACGGACGCGATGGCCATGCGCAGTTGGGCGCCCTGGGGGCCGGACAGATCGATTCTCCCGCTGGGAGGCTGGACGGTGCTGCCCGCCCAGCGCCTCGGCCGCGCCGCTCCCTGCCTCGGAGCGGGGGCGAGGTACGGTCCGGAACCGGCCGGAACGGTGGGGTAGAGCGGCCGGGGCGGGGCGGACACGGAGGACGATGCTGTGTACATGGAGGAGACAGATCCCTTCGTGCGCCGACGAGTTGCGTGCGTCGCCCCGCCCGCCCGACCGGACCGCACCCTGGGGAAAATGAGGGCCGGTCGACGGGGCGGGGTGGCGCGTTCCTACCTGACACCCGGGCGCGGGTGGCGGAACATCGGGCGCACCCTGGCGAACCCTGGCGAATAGTCGCCAGCCCTATGACAGCGGGCTACTGTCAACTCAGCCGAGAACCTGGGGGCTTAGACGTGACAGGACAAACCAACACCCGCCTGGCGGACCTTTTCGGCCTGGCCGGCTGGTCCAAGGGCGAACTCGCGAGACTCGTGAACCGGCAGGCGGCGGCCATGGGCCACCCGCAGCTGGCGACCGACACCTCACGGGTCCGGCGCTGGATCGACATGGGGGAGACCCCGCGCGATCCCGTGCCCCGGGTGCTGGCGGCGCTGTTCACCGAGCGACTCGGCCGTGTCGTGACCATCGAGGACCTCGGGTTCGTACGACACGGGCGCGCCGGAAAGAGGCGGGACGTCAGGAACACCGACAACCCTGACGGGCTGCCCTGGGCGCCCGAGCGTACGGCAGCGGTCCTCACCGAATTCACGGGAATGGACCTCATGCTCAACCGACGCGGCCTGGTGGGCGCCGGCGCGGCACTCGCCGCCGGCTCCGTACTCACCAACGCCATGCACGAATGGCTCCACACCGACCCCGCACGCGCCGGCGCCGCCCCCCGCGCCATCGATCCCCTCCACGCCGACCCCGCCGGGTACGACCGCTACGAGGCCGCCCCCGTCGGGTCGGAGGAGATCGATGCCCTGGAGCGCTCCGTCGAGGTGTTCCGCGCCTGGGACGCCTCCCGCGGCGGCGGGCTGCAGCGCAAGGCCGTCGTGGGCCAGCTCAACGAGGTGGGCGGCATGCTCGCCTACCACCACCCCGACCACCTGCAGCGCAGACTGTGGGGCGTGGCCGCCAACCTGGCCGTGCTGGCCGGTTGGATGTCACACGACGTGGGCCTCGAACCCACCGCCCAGAAGTACTTCGTCATCGCCGCGCACGCGGCCCGCGAGGGCGGCGACCGGCCGCGCGCGGGTGAGGCGCTCTCGCGTGCCGCCCGCCAGATGGTCCACCTCGGCCGGCCCGACGAGGCGCTCGACCTGATGAAGCTCGCCACCTCCGGCGCCGGGGAGCGGCTGCTGCCCCGCACCAAGGCCATGTTCCACACCATCGAGGCGTGGGCACAGGCGTCCATGGGCCGCGGCCAGGCCATGCGCCGCACGCTCGGCGAGGCCGAGGACCTCTTCGTCTCCGACCAGGGCGAGGAGAAGCCGAGCTGGATGCAGAACTTCGACAAGGCCGACCTGCACGGCATGCAGGCGCTCGCCTACCGCACCCTCGCCGAGCACGACCCGGCCGCCGCGGTCCCGGCCCAGCGCCACGCCAAGCTCGCCCTCGAACTGCGCAAGAACGGCCACGACCGGTCGAAGCTCTTCGACCACATCTCGCTCGCCTCGGCCTGCTTCATCGCCGACGACCCCGAGCAGGCGGACCGCTACGCCCGGCTCGCGCTGGTCTCCATGGGCGAGACCTCCTCGCACCGCACCTGGGACCGACTGCGCGAGATGTACCGGCTGACCGGCCAGTACGCGGGCTACACCAAGATCGAGGACCTGCGGGAGGAGATCGAGACCGCGCTCCCGAAGGCGCCGGCGAACCGGCCGCGGACCGGGGAGGCGTGAGGCGGAGCCGTCGCCCGGTCGCGGGACCGGGCACGGGGGGGGCTGGGCCACAGGACCGGGTACGGGGCCGGGTCACCCTACGGAGCGGGGGGTCGGGGCCATTGGCGCCATCGGGGCCGAGGACCGGCGGGCGGGCCGCCGGCCCGGTGCTCAGCGCCCGTCCCCGACCCGTACGACCATCACACAGGCGTCGTCCTCGCGCGGACCCTCGCCGAACTCCTCCACCACCGACCGGACGCAGTCCTGCGCGTCGCGCGCGGTGGTGAGGCGCGGGGCGAGAGCCAGCAGGCGCTCCGGACCGGTGTCCTCCGGGGCGTCGCCGGTGCGGGTCAGTCCGTCGGTGTGCAGCAGGAGCAGGTCGCCGGGGAGCAGCCGCGTCTCGGCCTCCTCGTACACCGCCCCGGTCGTCGCGCCGAGCAGCACGCCCTCCGGGCGGCTCAGGGCGCGCCCCGTCCCGTCCCGGAACAGCACCGGGGCGGGGTGGCCGGCCTGGGCCCAGGCGAGGGTCTGCGCGGCGGGGTCGTAGCGGCAGCACAGCGCGCTGCCGAGGGCGGGCTGGACCGACGTCTCCAGGAGCTGGTTGAGGTGCCCCATCAGGGCGCCCGGCCGGATCCCGGCCACGGCCATGCCGCGCAGTGCGCCGAGCAGCATCGCCATCGAGGAGGTCGCGGCGACGCCGTGCCCGGTCAGGTCGCCGACCGTGAGCAGCGCGTCCCCGTCCGGGAGCGCCAGCGCGTCGTACCAGTCGCCGCCGATGAGGCCGGTCGTCTCGGCCGGCAGGTAGAGGGCGGCCACGTCGAGCGGGGCGGGGCCGTCGTGGGCGAAGCGGAGCGAGCCGCGCCACGGCGGCAGCACGGCCTCCTGGAGCTCGACCGCCACCCGCCGCTCGGTGTGCTCGATCTGCCGGTGGCGCTGGAGGCTGTCCCGGGTCTCGCGGACCGCGCGCTCGCTGCGGCGCAGCTCGCTGACGTCCCGTAAGACCGCCCACATGGAGGCGGTGCAGCCGTCGGCGTCGAGCACCGGCTCGCCCGTCATGTGCACGGTGCGGACCCGGCCGTCGGTGCGGACGATGCGGAACTCGCCGTCGATCGGCTTCCCGTCGATCAGACAGTCGGTCACCATCGCCTGGAGGAGCGGCTGGTCCTCGGCGAACACCATCGACGGCAGCTCGTCCAGCGTCATCGGGCCGCTCTCCCGCGGCCGGCCGAAGATCTGGAACAGCTCCTCGGACCAGTGTGCGTCATCGGTGAGCAGGTCCCACTCGGCGCTGCCGACCCGGGAGAGGAGCGATCCGGTGAGCCGGGGCGGGGCCGCCGGCTCGGCGTACGCGGCGGCGGCCCCGGACGGGTCAGCGAAGGCCGGCGTCGCATCGCCGGGCAGCCCGGCCTTCAGCTGACCCAAGTGCTCGTCGAGGTCGTCCAGTTGGTGCACCGCGAGATCGCACAGAGCGCGCTGCCAGCGGTTGCGCGGGTCGTCCTCGTTCACCACCGCGTCCCGGCGCACCGCGTCCACCCCGCCGCGCAGCCGGCGCGTCTGCTTGATGAGCGCGTCCACCGTGCCCGGCTCGGGCGGCTGGGCCGGACGGTCCGCGGACAGATGGGACGGCATGTCGTACTCCGATGCAGGCAGGCGACGTGGCACGGCCAGGTCTGGAAGGAAAGCCCGGGTAAGACTCTCGCACAGCCCGGGACACGCCGTAAGGGATTTGGCAACACTCGATACGGTGGTGCTTCTGGCATGTGCCAAAGGCCCAGCGGCGATCCGGACACACCCCGTCCGCAATTCGGCCAGGCGGCCACGCGTTACGGTGCAGGGGTGGTGAGCAACGAGGTGAACGCGGTGGGTACGGCGGTACTGCTGGCGGCGGCGCCGGCCGGAAGAGGCCGGGCGATGGACGCGGCGACGGTGCTGCCCGTGCTCGCGGCGGTGCCCGCGGGGGTGCTCACCGGTACGCACACGGCGACGGTCGTCGAACTGGCGGACCCCCTCGACCCGCAGACCGTCCTCACCCGGCTGCGCGCCGCCGCGGCCGCGCCCGGCCCGCTCGCCCTGTGCCTCGCGGGCCAGCTCCAACTCGACCGCCGCCAGCGCCTGCCGCACCTCGCGCTCGCCCGCAGCACCCCCGCGACCCTCCGCTACACCGGCCTCCCCTGGCACTGGCTCGCGACCGAACTCGCCCAGCGCCGACCCGGCACCACCACGGTCATCGCGGACCTGTCCGCCGATCCGGAGCTGTGGGAGCGGCTGCGCGGCGCCGGACCGGGCCCGCTCGAACTCGCCCCGGCCGTCGGCCTCTTCGCCCGGATCACCCCCTTCCCGCGGCGCGGCGCGCTCAACACGCCCGACTACCTCCGCCACTTCGCCTCGGTGTGGCGGTCGGGCGCGCGTCCCGCGCTCGCCGCCCTGCACGAGGAGGCGGGAGCGGTGGCGCGGGCCGCGGGCCAGGAGGAGGCGCTTCTCCTGAGCGTGGGCGACGGGTCGGCCGACACGCCGCTGAGCGCGGCGACGGGGCCCGGGGCCATGGCGGTGCCGCGACAGCAGGCGGTGCAGCAGGCGGGACAGCAGGAGGGAGAGGAGGCGGGGCACGCCGAGCCCGCGCACGCCCGGGCCCAGGAGAGTGCCCCAGGCGCGTACGGCGCGTCGCGGCCCCCGGCCGACCCGCCGTCCTCGCCCCGCGCGAGCACCCCCGCCCCTGCCCCCGCGGTCGTGCCGCCGGTCCCGCCCCGCGTGAGCACCCCCGTCCCCGCCCCTGCGGCCGTGCCGCCGGTCCCGCCCCGCGTGAGCACCCCCGTCCCCGCCCCTGCGACCATGCCGCCGGTCCCGCCTGGCGTGAGTACCCCCGCCCCTGCCCCTGCGACCATGCCGCCGGTCCCGCCCCGCGCGGGCACCCCCGCCGTCGTGCCGCCGCGTCCGGCGCAGGCGCCCGAGGTCCCCGCCGGGTACGGCTCGCCCGGGCCCGGCCGGGACATGGACCCGCATCCGGCGATCCTGGCCGCGGCGATGGCCGGGCGGCACGGGGAGGCCGCCGCGATGGCGGCCGCGTGGGAGAGCGAGGCGCTCAGGCGGCACGGGCCCAGGTCGGCGGAGGCGCTGCACTGGGTGGAGGTACGGGCGGATCTGGCGCGGCTCGCCGGAGAGCCGGCCCGGAGCTGCGAGCTGTGGATCGCCGCCGCGCAGGCCCGGCTCGGGCTGCGGCAGGAGCCGGACGAGCCGGACGTCGAGGGTGCGGTGGACCGGGCACACCACCAGTGGGAGCAGATCAAGGACCCGGCCCGGGCCCGTGCCCTCGGCCCGGCGCTCGTCGAGCTGCGCCGCCGGGTTCCCGGACGACACGCCGGAGCGCTCGCCGCACTCCAGCGGAGGATGGGGGCATGAGCCTCCGCACCGACCCGGCCGACGGCGGGTTCACCCCTACCGCGTCCACCGGCTCCCTTGCCATCGCTCAGCGTTCGCTCCGCGACCCGGACGTGCGCCACCCGCTGTGACCGCCGCGTACGCCGTGGACTGCGAGATCGGCGGCCACCGTGGCGGGGCCCGTACCGTGACCGATCCTCAGTTGGCAGCGACTCAGGCCGAGTTGGCGGGGCAGGGACTCCGGTGCGAGGTCTCCGCCGCGGCCGGCCTCGCTGGCCTGCGCGCCAACGGCCCGAAGCCGGCCGACGAGGACGGCCCCGTCGTCCGCGTGGCCACCTCCGGCGGCTACGCGGACACGGCCACGGCCCGGGACGCCCAAGCCCTCGTGGACCTGGCGTGGGAGGACTGAAGGCGCTGGTCACGGGGGAGTGACCCGCGTCTGCGGGGCGTCGCCGGGAGGTCCCGGGGCCTGTCATCATCGAGGTATGCCCTCCTCCTCCGACGCACCGCTGATCACCGACCGGCTCGTGCTCCGCCCCGTGCGCCCCCGGGACCTCCCGGTGATGACGCGGCTGTGGACCGACCCGGAGGTGCGGCGGCACCTCGGCGGCCCGGTGACCGAGTCCGTCGTGCGGATCCGGCAGCGGCGGATCGTCGGCGCGCCGCACTGTCGTGCCGTGGAGCGGGCGGCCGACGGCGTGGTGCTCGGCCTTGTCACGGTCGAGCGGGCCGGGCGGGGCGGCGAGACGGAGGTGTCGTACCAGTTCCTGCCCGAGCACTGGGGGCAGGGGTACGCGCGCGAGGCCGTCGCCGCGGCCGTGGCGCGGGCCCTTGAGGACACGCGGAGTGTCGTCGCCGTCACCCAGGAGGCCAACACGCCGTCCCGCCGGCTCCTGGAGGCGGTCGGGATGACCCACGCCGAGTCGTTCACGGAGTGGGACGCCCACCAGGTGCTCTACCGCCGCACCGCTTGAAGCCGGCCGTCAGGCGGCCGGCGGCCGGCCCCGCCGTCCTCCGGTACCGGCGGACCGCGCGCGGTCAGAAGCGGGCGTGCGTCGTGATGTCCGACCCGAACTGCTCGATCATCTCGGCGGTCACCGTCGGCCGGCACTGCGCGATCGCCTCCAGGTAGTCCTCCGTGCTCGCGCCGGGCGCCGCCGCCTGCAGCGCCACCAGGTCCCGCTCGAAGGAGTTCTGTGCGGCGATCCGCGCCGCGTGCTCGATGTCCGCCGGGGTGAACAGATCGCTGGCGGCGACCAGCGCGTCCACGTCGACGTCCGGGCGGGCGTCGGTGTAACGGGACCAGATCGCGGCGCGGGCCGCCTTGTCCGGCGTACCGATCGGAATGAGGTAGTCGAAGCGGCCCGGGCGCAGGAACGCCGGGTCGATCGAGCGGATCGAGTTGGTCGCGCACACGAGCAGCCGCTCGTCCCGCTCCCTGAACCCCGGTATCAGCTTGAGGAGTTCGTTGGTGACGCCGTGCATGCCGCCCGGCTGCACCGGCTCGGCGCGCACGGGCGCGATCTCCTCCACCTCGTCGATGAAGACGAGCACCCGGTCCAGCTCGGCGATCCGGGCGAAGGCCGCGCGCAGCGCCGCCGCCAGGTTGCCCTCGTCGGCGAGCCGGGACGGCAGGATCTCCACGAACGGCCAGCCGAGCCGGGAGGCGATGGCCCGGGCGAAGGTCGTCTTGCCGGTGCCGGGCGGCCCGAAGAGACCGATCGCGCGCGGCGGCCGCACGCCGTGCCTGGCAGCCCGCTCGGGCTCGGCGAGCGGCAGCACGACACGCCGTTCGATCAGGTCCTTCTCCCGCTCCATGCCGGCGACCTTGCCCCAGAGGTCAGTCGGCAGCAGCCGGCCACCGAGGTCGTCGAGGAGGCCGGCGGCCGGGCCGTGCAGCGGCTCGACCTTCTCGAAGTAGGCGACGGCCGGCTGCCGGGTGTAGCCGGCGTTCAGCAGTCCCTCGCCGAGCAGCTCCTCCTCCGGCAGCACGTACGCGATCCGGGCCACCCGCGCCGCCACCAGCCGCCGCTCCAGCTCCATCAGGAGCGCGCTGGCCAGGCCCCGGCCGCGCCACGCCGACGAGATCGCGATCCGCATCACCCAGGCCCGCTCCCCGGCGACGCAGGCGAGGGCCGCGCCGATGGGCGCGCCCTGGTGGACGGCGACGACGGCCGGCTGGCGGGAGGTGAGGGCGCCGATGCACTCGGCGAGCGAGAAGACCGACTCCTGGCCGAGCTCGGCCGTGGTGTCGATGAGATGGACGACGGCGGCGAGATCGCTCTCGCGGTAGTCGTGAATGAGCCAGTTCACCGGTGGTACCGCCCCTCGTTGCTGCGTGTGCTCGCGTGCTGACGCGCCTGGTGTCGGCGAGGCTAGGCGGGGCGGGCGCGGGCGGTCCTGTGCCGCCGTGCACAAGGCGGGGCGGTCAAACGCTCCGTACCGGCTCTATGCGGCGCGTGTGCAAAGGGAAACCCCCCGGAAGCGCTGCTTCCGGGGGGTTGTGCGTCTCGACGAGCGGGCCGCCGGCGAGCAGGTCGCCGACGAGCGGGGCGCCGACGAGTGGGGCGTCAGTACGCCTGGGCGGCCTTCGGGTTCGGACCGTAGGCGTTGTCCTGGGCGGCCCCCTCGGTGGCGAGGAAGACGATCAGGATGATGGCGCCGACGAAGGGGATCAGGTCGATCAGGATCCACCAGCCGGAGCGGCCGGTGTCGTGCAGACGGCGAACGGTCACACCGAGGCTGGGCAGGAGCACGGCCAGGGCGTAGACGGTGTACAGCAGCGGGTAGGAACCTATCGCCATGTCGATCACCATGACGATGATCGCCGCGATGATGTTGAACAGCGCGAACATCCAGAATTCCTGGCGGCGCGCCCGGCCGGTGAATACCGCGTACTTCTTCAGAACGTCGAGGTACCAGTTCACTTTTCCCCCCAAGCACTGGTGGTGAGCGGGAGCCTGTCCCTGTGGAGCAAGCTTTACGCAGAACTTATGTGGCTCAAACCTGAGGGGTCAATGAGTTACCGAACAGTGGCCTTTCACAGGCACGGGCGGGACGAAAGTGAACGGCGGGGGGTGTTGTTTCGGGTGGGTGTTGAGCGGGAGG